>CAUJKI010000243.1 GCA_963205015.1 Pseudomonadota bacterium | reverse complement strand
TCGCTCGAGCCGGAGGAAGGCGAGCAGCAGATCGCTGCGTTTCTCGATTCGAATCCCTCATTCGCGCGTGCACCGATCATGGCTGGTGATGTCTGTGATGTCGCTGAGTGGGTCACGCCCCTCGGCGATCTGCGCACGCTTCCGCATCAGATGCAGGTCGCGCCGCCCTTCAAATCCGGCATGGACGGCTTCTATGCGGCGCGCCTGATGCGCAAGGCCTGAGCCTCAGGCCGCATGAAAGAGGCGCACGGCCTCGTCACACTCGAAGAGATAGAGCAGCGTACGTATGGCCGCGCCCCGCGCGCCCGTGAGCTTCGGGTCGCGCTGTAACAGCAGCGTCGCATCATCGCGCGCAGCCGCCAGCAGCTCCGGAAATCCCGGCACCTCGGCGACACGGAATTCCGGCACCCCGCTCTGGCGCGCACCAAGAACCTCGCCGCCACCGCGCAGTTCCAGATCTTTCTCGGCGATGAGAAAGCCGTCCTCCGTCGACCGCATCATCTCGAGCCGCGCCTGCGCCGTCTCGCCGAGCGGCCCCTTGTAGAGCAGGATGCAGAATGACTGGCGTGCTCCACGGCCGACGCGCCCGCGCAACTGGTGGAGTTGCGCGAGTCCGAAACGCTCGGCGTGCTCGATGACCATGATGGAGGCATTGGGTACGTTTACGCCAACTTCGATCACCGTCGTCGCAACGAGCACGGAGAGGCGCCCCTCGGAGAATGCCGCCATGGTCTCGTCCTTGGCCGTGCCGGACATGGCGCCGTGCAGGAGGCCGACCTTCCCCGGTCCCAGCACCTGCGCGAGGTGGGCCGCGCGCGCCTCGGCCGCGGCCAGCTCGGAGGTCTCGGTGCTCTCGATCAGCGGGCACACCCAGTAGATCTGCGCACCCTCGTTCACCGCGCGCTTCAGCCCGTCGACGATCTCCTCGATGCGCTCCACATTGGCAAGCCGCGTATCGACGGGTTTGCGACCGGCCGGCTTCTCCGTGAGGCGCGAGACATCGAGGTCGCCGTAGTGCGTCATGAGCAGCGTGCGCGGGATCGGCGTCGCGGTCATCACGAGGACATCCGTGCCGCCGTCGCGCCCCTTGGCCTGCAGGGCAAGCCTCTGGTGCACGCCGAAGCGGTGCTGCTCGTCGATGACGGCAAAGGCGAGATCATGGAACGTCACATCGTCCTGGAAAAGCGCGTGCGTGCCGATGAGGATACCCACCTCGCCCGCGGCGAGGCGTTCGAGCAGCTCGCGGCGCGGCTTACCTTTCTCGCGGCCGGTGAGCAGCGCGACACGCAGGCCCGAAGCGGCGGCGAGCGGCTCGATGGTCTCCAGATGCTGGCGTGCCAGCACTTCCGTCGGCGCCATGAGGGCCGCCTGGGACCCAGCCTCGACCGCAATCGCCATGGCCATCAGCGCGACCACCGTTTTCCCCGAGCCGACATCACCCTGCAGCAGCCGCAGCATGCGGTGCGGCGCCGCCATATCCTTGGCAACATCGACAATGGCCTTCTGCTGCGACACCGTCAGCGCGAACGGCAAAGCGCCCGCGATGCGCGTGCGTATGGCCCCGTCGCCGATGGTCTGCCGCCCGGGGCGCGCCTTGAGGCTCTGGCGCACGAGGCCGAGCGCGATCTGGCCTGCAAGCAGCTCGTCATAGGCAAGACGCTGCCATGGTGCCCCTCCGGGCGAGACGTCGCCGGCATCCGCCGGCCGATGCAGCCGCACGAGCGCCTCACCGAGCGGCGGCCATTGCTTCTTTGCAAGCCACTCGCTCTCCTGCCACTCGGGGAGCGCCGGCAGCCGTTCCATGGCCTGCCGCATGGCCTTGCCGAGTACCTTACCCGAAAGCCCTGCCGTCAGCGGATAGACCGGCTCCAGGAGCGGCAGCTCGTCGCGCGCCTCGGGCGCGACGATGTAGTCGGGATGCGTCATCTGCACCCGGTCATTGTAGTGCTCGATGCGCCCGGAGATGAAGCGCACCGAACCGACCGGAAGCTGCCGCTCGATGAAACCGCGGTCGGCATGAAAGAACACGAGGTCGATCGGCCCCGTATCATCCTCGCAGTTCACTTTGTAAGGCGCCTTGTTATTGCCGCGCGGGCTCGGGCGGTGCTTCAGCACGCGCACTTCGAGCGTCGCGATCGTGCCCGGCACGGCTGCCGCAACGGTCGGCGCGGTACGCCGGTCGATGACGCCCGTCGGCAGGTGCCAGAGCAGATCCACCACCCGGGGCGCCGCAATACCCGGCGGCATGCGGACAGCCTTCTTGAGCAGCGCCTCGAGCCGCGGGCCGACGCCGGTCAAACCGCGAGCCGAGCCAAACAAGGGGGCGAGCTGATCGGGCCGCATACGCTCTCGTGGGTTGTACGAGTGTGATCATGGCGCAGGCCCCTTGGAGGGACCGGCTCGAAGGGCTATATCACAGCCGGTGATCGTCCGGGGGATCGAGGTCCCCCGGACTGTCAGAGCCATCCACGGAACCCGCCGTTTTCGGACGTGCGGGTTTGATGGGATTCCGCGAACCGCTGTGATCCGCCGGAATGCGTGCGGATCGGGCCGGCTGCAGGGCCGAGGAGCGCACGGAAATGATGACCGACGACACGCGCCGCCGCCGCGCGCTCTATCGCGCGCAGCATCGCGGCACTAAGGAAATGGATTTCCTGCTCGGCCGCTACGCCGAGGCGAGGCTTGCCGGCATGGGTTCTGCGGACCTCACGGCCTTCGAAGAGCTGCTCGCACTCCCCGATCCCCAGCTCCAGGGCTGGCTCATGCAGGGGCAGACATTCGAAGGCAGCGCCCTTGCGGACCTGCTCCGCGACATCCAGTCCTTCCACGGGATCGGCGCGCGCGTACAATAATCGGATTCCATGGCCCAGACTCAGACTGCCAAGCAACCAGCGCCGGCGCCCGCCATCCTACCCGGCGAGGAGATCGTCCTCGGCGCACCGGACGGCTACGACGCTGCCGTGCTCGCACGTCTTGCCGACGAGGCGAGCGCGGTCCATGGCTCGCCGCAGACGCTGCTGCATGTCGCCGCCGACGACCGCCGCCTCGAACAGCTCGAAGCGGGCCTTGCGTTCTTCGCGCCGAAGACGCGCGTCATCCCGATCCCCGCCTGGGACACCGTTCCCTATGACCGCGTCGGCCCCGAGCCCGAGATCGTCGCGCGCCGCATGGCCGGCCTCGCGCGCCTCGTCGCGGGCAGCACGAAGGCACCGACCATCGTGCTGACGACGGCGAACGCCATCCTCCAGCGCGTGCCACCGCGCGATTTCCTGCGCCGCGCGCTCCGGCCCATGGCA
The DNA here is from genome assembly GCA_963205015.1 of Pseudomonadota bacterium. Classification (GTDB taxonomy): domain Bacteria; phylum Pseudomonadota; class Alphaproteobacteria; order Rhizobiales; family Hyphomicrobiaceae. Next base: position 2,579 of record CAUJKI010000243.1, on the reverse strand, counting down.
CCCGGCCAGCGCGTCGACCGCACACGGCTCATCGAGCGCCTGACGCGCGCCGGCTACGTGCGCACCGGCACCGTCATGGAATCTGGTGAGTTCGCCGTGCGTGGCAGCCTCGTCGATTTCTTCCCACCGGGACGCGCCACCCCCGTACGCCTCGACTTCTTCGGCGACACCATCGAAAGCATCAAGGCCTTCGACCCCGAGACCCAGCGCACGGGCAAGATCGTGCAGAGGCTCGTGCTCATGCCCGTGAGCGAGGTGGCCTACGGCCCGGATTCCGAGAGCCGTTTCCGACAGGGCTATGTCGCGGCCTTCGGCGCCGTGAAAGGCGACGACCCGCTCTACGAGGCGATCAGCACCGGCCAGCGCTATCCGGGCATGGAGCACTGGCTTGCTCTCTTCCACGATCATCTGGAGACGCTCTTCGACTACGCGCCGGATGCACTGCTGAGCTTCGATCCGATGATGGACGAGACGATTGCCGACCGTCTCGAGCAGATCCGCGATCACTACGAGGCGCGCGTGAACGGCCTTGAGACGACGGCCTTCGGTGCGGCACCCTACAAGCCGCTCCCGCCCGATCGCACGTACCTAAGCGGAAACGAATGGCGCGGCGCACTTGCCCGACGCTTTCTGCTGCGACTTGCGGCCTTCGGCGCGGCACCGTCCGAGGATGCCCGCCAGCGTGATTTCGGCGCCCGTCCGGGACGTACTTTCGCCGCCGAGCGCAACAGCGAAGCCCTCAATGTCTTCGATGCCGTGATCACGCACGTCAAAGCGCTGCAATCGAGCGGCAAGCGCGTCGTCCTCGCCGCGTGGACGACCGGTGCCGGCGAGCGGCTCGCAAACCTCCTCACGGAACGCGGCCTCGCCAAGCCAACGCGCATCGCCAATCTCGCCGAGGGCCTCGTCCTGCCGCAGACGACGCCGCTTCTCGCGACGCTCGGGCTCGAGCGTGGCTTCGAGACGCCCGACCTCGCCGTCATCGCCGAGCAGGACATACTCGGCGACCGCCTTATCAGGCCGAAGAAGCGCACGCGCCGCGCCGCCGATGTCATCACGGAAGCAACGAGCCTCACGACCGGCGATCTCGTCGTGCATTCCGATCACGGTATCGGCCGATTCATGGGCCTCAAGACCATCGAGGCACTGGGCGCTCCTTACGACTGCCTTGAGATCGACTATGCGGGCGGCGACAAGCTCTACCTTCCCGTCCAGAATATCGAGCTTCTCTCGCGCTATGGCTCGGATGAGACGAACGCCCAGCTCGATCGCCTCGGCGGCGTCGGCTGGCAGACGCGCAAAGCGAAACTTCGTCAGCGTCTCCGCGAGATCGCCGGCGAGCTGATCAAAGTCGCCGCCCTGCGCCAACTCAAGTCGGCGCCGGCCCTGGAGGCGCCCGAAGGTGCCTATGCGGAGTTCGTCACGCGCTTTCCCCACCAGGAGACCGAGGACCAGGCTCAGAGCATCGATGCCGTGCTTGCCGATCTGGTCTCGGGCCGCCCCATGGACCGCCTCGTGTGCGGCGACGTCGGCTTCGGCAAAACCGAAGTCGGCCTGCGCGCGGCTTTCATTGCCGCCATGGCCGGGCTGCAGGTTGCCGTCATCGTGCCCACGACGCTGCTCGCACGCCAGCACTACAAGACCTTCGTCGACCGCTTCAAGGGACTGCCCATCCGCATTGGCCGTGCCTCACGCCTCGTCGGTGCCAAGGAACTCGCCGAGGTGAAGGCGGGCATCAAGGATGGCACCATCGACATCGTCGTCGGCACGCACGCACTACTCGGCAAGCAGATCCAGTTTGCGCGCCTCGGCCTCCTGATCGTCGACGAGGAGCAGCATTTCGGCGTCGGCCACAAGGAGCGCCTGAAGCAGCTCAAGGAGGACGTCCACGTCCTCACGCTGACCGCGACACCGATCCCGCGCACACTGCAACTCGCGCTGTCAGGCGTGCGCGAGCTCTCGCTCATCACTACGCCGCCGATCGACCGCCTGGCCGTGCGCACGTACATCTCGCCCTTCGATCCGATCATCGTGCGCGAGGCGTTGCGACGTGAGCGTCACCGCGGCGGGCAGTCCTTCTATGTCGTACCGCGCATCGCCGACCTCGACGACGTCGCAGAGTTCCTGACCGAGGAAGTACCCGAGCTGCGCGTCGTGCGTGCCCACGGGCAGATGTCGCCCTCACAGCTCGAAGATGTCATGAGCGCCTTCTACGACGGGCAGTACGACGTGCTGCTCTCGACGGCGATCGTGGAGTCCGGTCTCGACATCCCGAATGCGAACACGCTGATCGTCCACCGTGCCGACATGTTCGGTCTCGCCCAGCTCTACCAGCTCCGGGGCCGTGTCGGCCGCTCCAAGACGCGCGCCTATGCCTATCTCACCACACCGCCCGGCAAGCGCCTGACCGAGGGCGCGGAGAAGCGGCTCAAGGTACTCCATTCGCTCGACACGCTCGGCGCCGGATTCTCGCTCGCCTCGCACGATCTCGACATTCGCGGCTCCGGCAACCTTTTGGGCGAGGAGCAGTCCGGGCACATCAAGGAAGTCGGCTTCGAGCTGTATCAGTCGATGCTGGA
>CAUJKI010000242.1 GCA_963205015.1 Pseudomonadota bacterium | reverse complement strand
AGCGCACACCGCACGCCGTTTCGGCCAGCTCGGATATCCCCGCTCCCCGCTCTTGTGGGGCGCGGGTTAGGGTGAGGGGCGACGGCAAACGCTGACGTCGACAAGTGGGCCGCCCCTCATCCTAACCTTCTCCCCGTGAAGGACGGGGAGAAGGGACATGGTGGCGCCAGCCGCAAGCGCCCAATTCATAAAAGATGGGGGCTTGGGGGTGTCCCCCGATCGGGGTGTGGTGCTGAGGCCCCCCACTCGCGGCAAAGCCGCGACCTACAACCCTTCGATGCAGTAGACGCGCGCAGGTGCGCCGTCGCCGCCGGGGATCTTCAGCGGTGCCGCAGAGAGGAACACCTCGGGTTCGCGAATGTCGGCTGTATTGGCGACGTACTCGATCATGTGCACACCGGCGCGCAGCAGCACGTCGTGCGTGACCTGTTCAGCAAGCGGTCGCTTCTCGCCTTTGAGCATGAGGCGGATGGGGTAGTCCTGTGGAAAGCTGTAGCCGATAGTGCGGATGCCGGTGGCGAGCAGCCATTCGGCGGCTTCGCGCGTCAGGTAGGGACTGTCGAGCCAGAACTCTTTGGTCATCGGCGAGCGCTGGCGATCCCAGTTCGACTTGAGAAGCACCATGCCGCCGCGCTTGATATGCTTCCCGCGCGCGGCGAGCTTCTCGGGGCCGACGGCTTCATTCGGCTGCACGTCCATCAGGTCCACGACTGCGCAGCGCCCGACGAGATCGTCGAGCGGCGTTGCCTCGATGGTCGCGCCATCGGCGAACATGTGGCGCCGCGCATCGACGTGCGTGAATGCATGACAGGAAACCTTGAGCCACGTGACCTGTGCGAGATCACCCTTGGCGAGATCGCCGGTGACGCTCATCTCCGTGGCCCAGCGGGGATGATCGCGGGCTATGGGCATGGAAAGATCGATGATGCGCATGGCGCTCTCCCCTGCGAGCCGCGCGGCTATTTCGGTCGGGTCTGACCGGTGCCGCGCACTTTGTATTTGAAGGTCGTCAGTTGCTCGACGCCTACGGGTCCGCGTGCGTGCAGCCGCCCCGTCGCAATACCGATCTCGGCACCGAAGCCGAACTCGCCGCCGTCCGCAAACTGCGTCGATGCATTGTGCAGAACGATGGCGCTGTCGACCCGCTTGAGAAAATCCTCCGCCGTCGCGGCGTTTTCCGTAACGATGCAGTCGGTGTGCTGCGAGCCGTAGCGCGCGATATGCGCGATGGCCTCGTCTACACCGTCGACGACTTTCACCGCGATGATCGCGTCAAGGAACTCGCGGCCGTAGTCGCTGGGCCCGGCCGCCCTCACGCGCGTGTCCACTTTCTGTGTCTCGGTATCGCCGCGGACTTCGCAGCCCGCGTCGAGAAGCGCCTTCACGAGCCCCGCGAGTGCCTCGGCGGGCGCATGGCGGTCGACGAGCAGGCATTCGGTGGCGCCACACACGCCCGTGCGTCTGAGCTTGCCGTTCAGCACGAGCGGGATTGCCTTGGCGAGATCCGCGTCGCGATCCACGTAGGTATGGCAGATACCTTCGAGATGCGCGAAGACGGGGACGCGCGCTTCCTGCTGAACCCGGCCGACAAGCCCTTTGCCACCACGCGGTACGATCACGTCGATAGCGCCCTTGAGCCCGGCCAGCATGTGTCCAACGGCCGCGCGATCGGGCGTCGGCACGAGTGTGATGGCCGCTTCGGGCAGACCGGCTTCGCGCAGGCCGGCGACGAGGCATTCATGGATGGCCGCCGCCGAGCGCTGGGCATCGGAGCCCGTCCGCAGGATCGCGGCGTTGCCGGACTTGAGCGTGAGTGCGCCGGCGTCGGCGGTCACGTTCGGCCGGCTCTCGTAGATGATGCCGATGACGCCGATCGGCACGCGCACGCGCTCGAACTGCAGGCCGTTCGGTTGCTCCCATGCGGCAATGACAGCGCCGACGGGATCGGCGAGCGCGGCAATATCCTCGAGACCCTTGGCGATCCCTTCGATGCGCTCGGGCGTGAGCGTCAGGCGATCGACGAACGAGGCAGCCTGGCCGGCAGCCTTCACATCGGCCACATCGAGCGCATTCGCCCTGAGGATTGCCGCCTCCGAACGGCGCAGTGCCATTGCCATCGCGCGGAGTGCGGCGTTCTTCCGATCGGTCGGCGCGAGCGCCAGCTCGGCGGCGGCGGCCCGTGTGCGCGCGCCGATGTCGAGCATCAGGCGCTCGATGTCCGACGGATCGATACGTTCAGGACGGTTCATGTCGGCTCCGTTCTGCTCATGACGCCGCCTTGCCGAGGACCTTGCTCAGCGCCATGTCGTCGCGATGGATGAGCTCCGCGCGACCCGCGTGACCGAGGATCGCGGCGATCTCGCTCGACCGCTTGCCCATGATAGCCGCTGCTTCCTCATGAGGGTAGGCGATGAGGCCGCGGCCGAGATCGCGCCCGTCGAGCGCCCGGATCGTGACTGCATCGCCGCGGTCGAACGTGCCCTCGACGCGGACGACACCGGCCGGCAGCAGGCTCTTGCCTTGTCCCAGCGCCTTCTCGGCGCCCGCATCGACGACGATCGACCCACGCGGCTCGAGGTTGCCGGCAATCCAGCGCTTGCGCGCGGCGACCGGATCGGAAGGCGCGAGAAACCACGTGCATGGCGCGCCCTCTGCAAGCCGGCGCAGGGGATTGAGCGCCGCGCCCTCCGTGATCACCATGTCCGTTCCGGAGCCCATGGCGATGCGTGCGGCTTCGAGCTTCGTCACCATGCCGCCGCGTGAAAGCTCGGTGCCGGCATCACCGGCCATAGCGAGGATCTCATGCGTGATCTCATGCACGACATCGAGGCGCTTGGCGGTCGGGTCCTTTGCCGGTGGCGCCGTGTAGAGCCCGTCGATGTCCGAGAGCAGCACGAGACAGTCCGCACTCATCATGGATGCGACGCGCGCCGAAAGTCGATCATTGTCGCCGTAACGGATCTCGGCCGTCGCCACCGTATCGTTCTCGTTGACGACGGGGATCGCGCTGCAGGCGAGCAGCGTCGCCATGGTACGTCGCGCATTGAGATAGCGTCGACGCTCCTCGGTGTCCTGAAGCGTCAACAGCACCTGCGCCGCCGTCAGCCCGCGTGCCTTGAATACATCCTGATAGGCGCTCGAAAGGCTGATCTGACCAACGGCAGCGGCCGCTTGCGACTGTTCGAGGGCAAGCACGCCCTTGGGGAGCTTGAGCACGTGCCGGCCAAGTGCAATGGCACCGGACGATACGAGGATGATCTCGCGCCCCTCGGCAGCGAGCGCTTTGACATCATCGGCAACGGACTCGAGCCAAGCCGACCTCAGGCGCCCTGTCGACCGCTCCACGAGCAGCGCCGAGCCGATCTTGACCACGATGCGGCGCGCTTTGCGCCATTCGGGCCGGGCGGCGGCTGTCGATGTGTCTTTCCGGGCGGCGGGCATGGCACGGGCTGGGGCTCCAGGATCGAGGCGCTCACATAGCAGAAGCCGTGGGTTTGCGCACCCCGCCTGAGGCAATCGTGGTGTGCAGGCCGTGCCATTCCGGACCCTATCTCTGTGTCTCGCCGCGGGAGCGCCCTCCCATTCCCTCTCCCCGCCCTTGCGGGGAGAGGGTTAGGGTGCGGGGCGGCGGC
>CAUJKI010000241.1 GCA_963205015.1 Pseudomonadota bacterium | reverse complement strand
TACTTGCCGTCCTTGTTGTTGGCCCAAAGCTCGATCTGCGCGAGCGTCTGATTGGTGAACGAGGCGGACATGACGAACGACGGATGGCCCATGGCGTTGCCGAGGTTCACGAGACGGCCCTGGCTCAGCAGGATGATGCGGTTGCCGTTCGGGAACTGGATTTCGTCAACCTGATCCTTGATGTTCGTCCACTTGAAGTTCTTGAGACCCGCGACCTGGATCTCGTTGTCGAAGTGGCCGATGTTGCAGACGATCGCCCGGTCCTTCATCGCCCTCATGTGCTCGACGGTGATGATGTCCTTGTTGCCGGTCGCGGTGACGTAGATGTCGGCACGCGGCAGGGCGTCCTCGATCGTCACGACCTCGTAGCCTTCCATCGCCGCCTGCAGCGCGCAGATCGGGTCGATTTCGGAAACAAGCACACGACAGCCGGCCTGACGCAGCGATGCGGCCGAGCCTTTGCCAACGTCACCGTAACCGGCGACGAACGCGACCTTGCCGGACATCATGACGTCCGTGCCGCGGCGGATGCCGTCGACGAGAGATTCACGGCAGCCGTAGAGATTGTCGAACTTCGACTTCGTGACGCTGTCATTGACGTTGATCGCCGGCCACAACAGCGTGCCCGCCTTCTGCATCTCGTAGAGGCGATGGACGCCCGTGGTCGTCTCCTCGGAGACGCCCTTCACGGATTTCGCGATCTCGCCGAACCAACCCTTCGGCTTCTCCTTGAGACAGCGCTTGATCAGCGCGAACAGGATCTCTTCTTCCTCGGACCCGGCCTTGTCGAGGAACGCAGTGTCGCCCTTCTCGGCGCGCACACCGAGGTGGATGAACAATGTCGCGTCGCCGCCGTCATCGAGGATCATGTTCGGATAGCCGCCGCCATGCCAGTCGAACAGCTTGGCCGTGTAGTCCCAGTACTCGACCAGCGTCTCGCCCTTGACAGCGAAAACCGGCGTGCCGGCGGCAGCAATCGCGGCAGCCGCATGGTCCTGCGTCGAGTAGATGTTGCAGGAGACCCAGCGCACGTCGGCGCCGAGCACCTTCAGGGTCTCGATAAGCACGCCCGTCTGAATGGTCATGTGCAGCGAACCAGCGACGCGCGCGCCTTTGAGCGGCTGCTTCGGTCCGTACTCTTCGCGGGTCGCCATCAGGCCCGGCATCTCGCTTTCGGCGATGGATAGCTCCTTGCGGCCGAAGTCCGCGAGGGCGATATCCTTGACGATGTAGTCCTTGGTGCTCGGCATGAGGGGCCTTTCTGGAACGGGTGATCGCCGAAAGCCCGACAGCCGACAGCACTTTTCTCGTGCTGGCGCCCGGGCAGGAATGGATGGGGCGCTGTATAGCGGCAGAGTCACGCCCCCGCAAGGCGGACATAAAGAAATCTTTATGTCTTTCTGCGGACGCTTGACGCGGCCGCTGGCGCGGGCGAGCCTGCCGGCTGTCCGCCCTCATTGTGGGCCTGGAACGCACGCCCCAAGGAGCCGCAAGGTGATCTCCTTCGATACCAGCAAGCCGCTCCTTGTCTTCGGCGGGCCATACTCGAATCTCCAAGCCACCGAGGCCTTGCGCCGACGCGCCGACGGGCTCGCCATCCCGCCCCAAAATGTCATCTGCACCGGGGACGTCGTCGCCTACTGCGCCGCGCCGGAGGAAACGGCCCGATACATCGCGGAATGGGGCTGCCACGTCATCCAGGGCAACTGCGAGCAGCAGCTCGCCGCCAGCGCTGAGGACTGTGCCTGTAATTTCGAGGACGGGACGGAGTGCGCGGCGCTCGCCAAGGGCTGGTACCCGTACGCCAACGCGCGCATGAGCGACGAAATGCGTGCATGGATGGGAGGCCTTCCCGAAACCCTGCCCTTCACCTATGGCGGCCGCACCTTCCGCGTCGTCCACGGCGGCACGAGCGTGGTCAACCGCTGGGTGTTCCAATCGGAGCGTGACGTGCTGGCGGAGGAACTCGCGCTTGCGGCCGCGGATGTGATCGTCGCGGGCCACTCGGGTATTCCTTATATCACACGTATCGGCCAAGGCACGTGGTTCAATCCCGGCGTCATCGGCATGCCGCCCAACGACGGCACGGCTGACGTCTGGTACGGTCTGATCCGCGAGATCGACGGCTGCCTCCTGCTCTCGACGCACCGCCTCGCCTACGGCCATCATGCGGCGGCGGCGACAATGCGCCGTTCAGGTCACGCGAATGCCTACGCCCGCACGCTCGTCACCGGCCTCTGGCCGAGCCTCGACATCCTGCCGCCCGCCGAGCGCGCGGCGACAGGCAAGCGCATCCGCCAACGCACAATGCGCCTCGGCACGCAGGCGACGGCGCAAATAAACGCTGCGATATCTCCGTAGATTGCGATCAGGGCGCACGCTACTTCTTCGTCTTGCCCTTCGCCTTCTTCACCGCCGGCTTGCGCTCAGGCAGGGCAGGGGCGATCGAAGCGCTGGAAATCGGGTTCGCCACTTCCAGCGCGCTGCATTCGGCCGAGCCGGTCTTCGCCCAGCGCGCAACGTCCGTACGCATGGCGTGCGCCAGCGTATCGGGCATACGGCGGTTCTCGGTGACGAGGCTCGCGCCCTCGCCTTCCCTGGTGATCGAAACAATGAAGACCTTGCCGCCGCGTGGGCTTGGCTGGTCGGGGGTGCGCACGTGGATCGCCACCTCGGCCGCGCCCCCGTCGCTTTCAGGTGCCAGTGCGCCCTCGAAGACGTATCCGCTTTCGAGCGGCTTGCCGGTGCCGAACCAGCAAGCCTTGGCCCCGCGGGCAACGCGCGAGTAAATCTCGTGTGTGGCTTCGGTGTGGCTGCTGCTGTAGTTGCCGATCGCCACCGAGGTCGCCAGGCTCTCCGTCTTGAGGAGGCTCGTACCCTCGCAGCCGGCGAGCGCAAGCACGAGCAGGCACGCAAGCGCGCCTTTCGGCCTTCCTCCTCGCTGCCGACCCCCTCTCACAATACCCGCCCTCACATCAATTTGCCCCACCCCTGGTATGCGCGACGATCCCAGAGCCGGCTGCGCCTGACAAGTGCGCCAATGCCGCTGTAGAAAACGCATTCCGCCCCGGCGCCGCCCTTCCGGGCCTCGTCATGGCGCAAACTCGACAGGCACGCGCACCTGGCGTAAAGGCGGGACATACCGAGACCCAATGCAGGGAGGCAAACCATGTCGTCGTTCAAAGGCCTGCTGTTGACGAAGGGCGAGACCGGCCCGACGGCCGCGTGGACGGACCTGACCGATGCCGACCTCATGGACGGGGATGTGACGGTCCGCGTCTCGCACTCCACGATCAACTACAAGGACGGCCTCGCGATCACCGGCAAGGCGCCAGTCGTGCGTCGCTGGCCGATGATTCCGGGCATCGACTTCGCGGGCGAGGTCACCGCATCCAGCAATCCGGCTTTCAAGCCCGGCGACGGCGTGATCCTGAACGGTTGGGGCGTCGGCGAGACACACCTCGGCGGCTATGCCCAGCGCGCGCGGGTCAAGGCGGATTGGCTGGTGCCGCGTCCGGCAGCCTTCACGCCTGCGCAGGCCATGGCTATCGGCACTGCAGGCTACACCGCCATGCTCTGCGTCCTCGCGCTCGAGCGCAACGGCATCACGTCCGATCGCGGCCCTGTACTCGTGACCGGCGCAGCGGGCGGCGTGGGTTCGGTTGCGATCGCGCTGCTCGCAAAGCTCGGCTACACGGTCATCGCCTCGACCGGCCGCGCAGCCGAAGCCGACTATCTGAAGAGGCTCGGTGCGACCGAGATCATCGACCGCGCCGAGCTTTCAGGCCCCGCGCGGCCGCTCGGAAAGGAACGGTGGGCCGGCGCCGTCGATGCGGTCGGCTCGCACACCCTCGCCAATGCTCTCGCGATGACGAAGTACGATGGCTGTGTCGCAGCGTGCGGCCTCGCGCAGGGAATGGACCTGCCCTCGTCGGTGGCGCCGTTCATTCTCCGCGGCGTGACGCTCGCCGGCGTCGACTGCGTGATGGCACCGAAGGCGCGCCGCCTCGAGGCGTGGTCGCGCCTCGCCCGCGACCTCGATATCGCCAAGCTCGACGCTCTTACCGTCACGCGGCCGATCGGCGATGCCGTAGGGCTGGCACCGGATATCCTCGCCGGCAAGGTCCGTGGCCGCGTCGTGCTCGAGATAGGATAGCCATGGACCAGCCCGCGGCGCCCGCCGGCCAGATCCGCACGCGTCTCAGCGTGCTGTTCGCGGCGGCCGCACCGACGGCTGTTATCCTGCGGCGCGGCCCGCGCACACACTGGCGGCTCATTACCTGGGACCTTCGCCGCGATCGCTTCACGCCGGGCCAGTGGATGCGCGGGCACATCAAGCTCTGCGATCTCTCGCCGTCGGGCGACAAGCTGATCTACTGGGCCGCACAGCACCACACGTCCGCGCCGTGGCGGATTTCCAAACGGCCACTACCCGGCAAACCTTATGACCCCTTGACGGCGCCAGCCTCCAAACCGCCGCGCCCCGGCCGCCGCATCCCGCGCTACATGCGGGGCTCCTACCAACAGTCACAAGGCAGGCCGGCGCGCATGGAAGGAACGTGGACGGCGGTATCGACACCGCCCTACTTCACGGCCCTGGCGCTTTGGCCTGCGTTCGGCTACTGGACCGGCGGCGGTCTTTTCCAGGACGACCGCAGCATTCTGGTGCAGGAGCCGGAATCGCGCATGGTGCCAATCGAGAACGTGCCCATTCCGAGAACCATGCGCATTGGCTGCTGGTTCGGCTCAGGACACGGGCTCAATCCCTCTGCGCGCGGCCCCTCCGAGGGCGGGAACCTCGCAAGCGGCCCCTTCTGGCAAGCGCTCACCGAAGCGGGCGCATCCTGGGTCGAGTGGGTGCACGTTGATCCGCCGAGCGACCTGCTCTTCGCCTGTGACGGCTGCGTCTATCGCCTGTCGGGCTGGGAGCATGTCGATCCGCGCGACTACCTGCGAGCGGCGAAGCGGATCGCCGACTTCCGCGACATGCACTTCGAGACCGTTCAGGCACCGCCCGAGGCCATGCAATGGTGATCAGGCGCCGGTAATACGAGCCCAAAGTGCCGGCCAGCCATCAGGCCCGACCATGAAGCCGGCGTTCGCCACGATGAGCAAGACGCACAGCACCACCAGCACCGCGCGCTTTGCGGGAAAGCGCGATGCCGCGAAAGGCACGAGCACGATCAGCCAATGCGCCAGCGTGACGGCAGGGCTGAAGAGCAGCGGCTCGAACGGATTGAAAACGAGGAAGATGGCCGCCCGCGCCAGCGCAAATGCAGCAAGCGGAAGCAGCAGGCTCGCCTCCGGCCCAAGATGCGCAGCACGATAGCGCGGCAGCAAGCCCGCTACGCAGACGAACGCGAGCGTGATGAATGCGCACACCCCGATCAGAGACCAGCGATAGGCCGCCAGACTCGGCTCGAAGTAGCCGCCGAACTCCGGCCACCAGAGCGCATGGGGCGTCGGAGAGGCAATATTGAAGAAGAACCAGTTGGCGACAAAGCCGTGCAAGGTCGCCAGTCCGTAGTCATTGCTCGCGATATAATGAAGGAGCATCGACCAGTGCGACTGCAGCTCCGGCTTCTTGCTTTCCGGAATAAGGCCGCCGTTCACGAACACTTCGAGCACGAACCAGGCGACGAGTGCGACCAGAATATGCGCCGCGAGCCAACGTGTCCCGCGCCAGTCGAATCCCCGGCGCAGCAGCGCGTCGATGAGAGGAATTGCGACCAGGCCGGCCGACACGACCTCGTTGAGGCAGGCAACCGCCAGGATGGCGGTGAGGCCAACCGCGCGCGCAAGCGTCCACTGCTCGCGAAGCTGGATGTAGGCCGCGATATAGATGGTGGATAGAGTGGCCGTGAGGATCTTCGATTCAGGGATCGCGGCGAAATACCACACGCCGAGCGAGCTCGCATAGAGCATCCCGCCGAGCAGGGCATAGCCTCTGGGCAGCACTGCCGCGCACGCCGAGATGGCTGCGAGGACGCCTGCCGCACCGATGGCGGCGAACAGCGCTTTCAGCAGGACATGCGGCGCGATCCAGGCGGCAAGCGGCGAGAAGACCTTCATCCATCCGAGGCCAAGGGCGATCGTCGCAGGATGGAAGCGCGCCGCCCGATAATGGACGCCCTGATCGGCCATGACCGAGTAGTGGTCGGAATCCGCGCCGAAATAGGCGATCCCGTCGCGTGCATCGAGATAGACCGCCGACAGCAGGTAGACCGCAAATGCCGCGACGACGACCAAAAAGGCGCCAAGCGTAAGCACCCCCTGGCGCTCGTCAGCGCGCACCGATCCGAGCGGGCGGGCGGTCTCGTAGGACAGGGGTGTGTGGGGTGAGTAGTCGTTCATTCTTCTTCCTGGCGAGCCCGGCCCCCGAGGCCCGACCATTTCTGAACAAAAGCGCGCAACATCCTGACCAGCGACGCGGCAGTGGAGCCGGCACGATGCCGGACATCAAGCGGCCGCGCACTCTGCCGACAGAATTATGAATGCCGCCCCAATAGCAGGATCCATTCCTCCCACAGCCTCGACTGGCAGAGCCGCCCATCCCCAGTTGCCGTAGCAAAACGACTGCGGCAAGGCGAGGCCCGCGCAAGCAACGCGGGGCATTCTCGAACGTGCGCGGCGCACCCTCGTAGGTTGTGCCGGCAAGAAAGGATGCCGACGCGCCGACATGCATCACAGCTATCTCGATGCCATCAAGTCCTTCGAAGGCTACACGCCCAAGGCTCAGTGGGACTATGCCCAGTTCAGCAACGGTTACGGGACCAAGGCCCTCTATCCGGGCGAGGCCCTTACGCCGGAGGAGGCCGAGCGTAGGTTTGCCGCCGAAATCGCCGCTGCACGGGACATCGTCGAGAAGCACGCTGCCGGCTGGGACGAGGGCACCAAGGCCGCACTGACGTCGCTGACTTTCAATGCCGGAACCCGCTGGATCTCGAGTGGGCTCGGCGAAGCCGTCCGAAACCAGGACATCGAAGCCGTCAAAGAGCGATTCCTTCAGTATACGAAGGCGGGAGGGGAGGTCCTGCCGGGCCTCGTCCGCCGCCGCCTCGCCGAGCTCGACTGGATCGGCAGTGGGGCCGCGCCTTCCGCTGGGCCGCTCCCGCCCGCGGCGGCTTTCATCGCAAAGGGGCCGCAGCCGCAGGCCACCCCCGGCCCGGCAACAATCCAGGTGGCCGCGCCACCTGAAATCGCGGCGCCCGAACCGGCTTATCGGGCATTGACCGAATTCACGGACGGGCGCGCCGCCGCGCCGTCCGGCGAGGACAATGGCGCGCGATCCAGCCAGGCCCTCTCCCTCCTGGTCACGCTCCTGTTCGACCTCCAGATGCGCTCCGCACTCACCGACCCGCTCAAATCCGGCGAGACGCGCTCCGAGCACCAGGACCGCACGGTCACCTGAGCCGCGCGATTAACCCTCGGCTAACCAAGGGCGCACAATCCCCTCAATTTTAGCAGTTTCTCAGCCGCAGGCCGGCAGTATGGCCGGCATGATCGACGAGCATAAATACGAGCGCATTATACAGCGCATTGCCCAACTCGGCGCCTGGCTCGAGGAGGAGGCGCCGTACGCGCTCGCCGACCAGCGCCATCTGGAGCCGCATTCGCCCGAGCAGGCGTACTGGCATCTCGGCTACTACCGCGGGCTCAGCGATATGCTGTCGTTCCTCAAAGATAGGGCCGAAGGCAGTGAGGGCACTGCCAGTTCGTCCCACGCGGCCGGACCGGATGAATGATGGTCGACGGCGGCCTCAGCTCGTGAAAGAGCGCGCACTCCTTCTCGAAGGCCTCACGCGCATCTCCCAGCACGGCAAACTTGAACATCATGCTTGAGCCGATCAGCTCGCTGAGTCGCGCGCGCACGTCGTAGTCGTCCCGTCCGACGCTCTGAACCCTGAAGCGCCCATCGGGATCGACGTAGCCGAGGGCATATATGCCTGTCCGCGACTTCGGCAGCACCCGCTCGAGTGCGTCGAAAGAAAGCGAGTGGGGGCCTTTCAGAGAGATGTTCATCATCCGGTGTCCTTCGCGCCGGGAGCTACTTGGTCTGCTGGCAGCGCACAGCGTCGTGAGCGAGGAAGTTCAGGCTCTCGACAAAGACTTGCGTGATCATGGGACGGCCCATCCGCACATTCACCTTGGCGAGTATTCGCTCCATCATCTTGTCGACCTCGACGATCTTCAGGGCCGAGAAATCGAGCTCCTCCTCGCGGTAGACCGCCATGAATATCGCCTCGCTGGCCAGCAGGATCAGCGTATCCTTGTCCTTTCTGACCTCGGCCGCGGGCGCGGAAAAGGCAAAGCGCCCGATCACGTATCCCTGGATCTTGCCCGCGCGGACGACCGGCACCGAGATGGGATCGATCTTCACGACCTCGCTCTTCTCGTGGGGATCTTCCTTGGCCGTGGTGCCCCCGTGAGGGATCTGCATCGCCGCGTAGCTGCCGCCGAGCGTGGCTATCACCACGACCAGCCCGAGGAGCAGCATCCTGATCATGGCCGCGCTCTCCGTTGAGCGATCTCGCTCGAATAAGTGCCGTCGGCTGTCGACTGCTCGATCGCATCACCAATGAGCGAGGAGATCTCATAGACGGCATCCATGTGCCGACGCAGCAGCCGCTCGTTGGCGGCGAGCTCGGCAGAAAGAGTCGCCAGCCGCTGGCGCACGCGCTCCGTCGGGGTCTTGCCCTCCGCGACCTGCATGAGCTTGCCGAGCTCTAGCGCGAGGTGGCTCTTCCTTGCGACGAGCGCGCTGAAGTCCGCGCCCTCCGGTCGGGCGATCAGCGCCTTTTCCTCCCGCACGACCTCGCTGATCAGATCAGCGAGGTGAAGGATCGCCTCCATCAGCCGGGCACTCTCCAGCGCGGACGGATCGGCCGCCGGTGGCCGCATCATTCTCAGATGGTGGTCGCGCGCGTGCATCATCCAGCTTCTCCACTCGGTTTCGTCTTGCCGGCGTCGCCCGGCACCCCAGCCGGTGCCTGGGCCGCAGCCGCAGTTTTGGTGTCATCCGGCAGCAGCTTCAGGCGCCCGCTCGCCGCGATGTGCTCCGCAAGCTTCTCTGCGAGCAGCGATTGCCAGAGCTTGCCCGCCGAGCCCGTGCCGAAAAGCTTCGCATTCTCCTTCGGCAGCATCGATCCGATGAAGACCTGCAGCGCGAAGGCCTCGAACGACTTGCGTGCCTTGTCGGCGCCCTTGGCCTTGAAAGCCTCCGCGCCCGGCGCAGTGTCGGACGTCTTTGCTGCCTGCGCCTGCTCCGCTGCCTTCCGGATCACGGTCTCGAACGGCCCGATCTCGCCACCGCGCTTCACGGTCGTGACGAAGCCCGCCACGCCCGCCGGTGCCGAGGTGCGGGTCGCACTGCCATCGGCGAGGCCGGCGAGCCGCGCAATGCCTTGCAGGTCTATGGCCATGGTCGTGCTGCAATCCACATGCGCGCCCGCCAGCCCCGTGGGCGACGGCCGCAGTTCTCCTTTCTCCGATAGTGGGCCGGCGACCTTATTTCAGGCTTGCGAGCTGGCGCCGCACGAACTGATCGATGACGTCCTCGAGCTGTGCCGCATTCTGCGCCTGCACGTCCTCGGCAACCTCCCTGTCGAGCTTGTTCGTCAACCCCTTGACCCGCCCGCGCGCCGCCGCGACCGCCTCGATCTGCTGGTCGACCTCCACCCCGAGCTCGCCGGCGCGCCGCTCGAGCTTCACCGCCCGGGCGCTGACGAGTTCCGGAAACACCGTTCCGACGAGATTCTCGTGATCGAGGTAGGCGCGCGTCACGGCAGCCGCCTTCGCCGTGTCGTCGCGGGCGCGCATCAGTTCCTCCGCCGCACGCGCCTCCTTCTCGTAGAGATGCTCGGTAAGGCGAACCAGCCGCTTGAGACGTGCGATCGTGCGCCGCTTCATGGCCTGTCCTCAAAGGTTGGTCAGGGTTGTATTGAAGGCGTCGAAGTAGATCTTCAGCATCTCCGGCACCATGAGATAGAGGAAGAACAGCCCCCCCATGAGCAGGAATGGGATGGACACGAAGTATGAAGGCACCTGCGGAATGAGCTTGCCGAGAATGCCGAACAGCACGTTGACGAGAATGGCGTAGACGATGAACGGACCCGTCACCTGCAGACTGATCGTGAAGGCGACATTGAGTGTCTGCGCGAGAAGGCGTAGCCCGAACTCCGGCTCCGCCATTGTACCGAGCGGGATGCGCCCGTAGGAATCGAGCACCGTTCTGATCAGGGTGTGGTGGAAGTCGAGCAGCAGGATCAGCAGCGTCGCCGAGAGCGTGATCAGCGTCGCAAGCGCCGGCGCCGCCTCGTCGTTGTCGATGCCGGCCGAAAGTCCGTTCAAGCCGATATAGTTCGAGACCGCGCTCATCATGAACTCGAGGGCTGCAATATAGATGCGCACGGCAAGGCCGATCACCGCACCCACGACGCACTCCGCAACGACGAAGCCAAGCAACAGGCCGCCGCGCGCCAGCTTGAGCGTGCCGCCATCGAGCACGCCGGGAGCCGCGGCAAGGGCGAGCGCCAGCGCCAGATAGAGGCGCACGCGTGCCGGCACACGTGCGGTTCCGAACCCCGGCGACAGCATGAGCGTCGTCCCGATCCGGCAGAGGATGAGGATGACACCGGTGGCGTACTCGTCCAATTCGAGCATTATCCCGCAATGCTGCCGAGCGCCTTGACGTGAATCCCGCGCGCGATCTCGGCGTGTGACAGCACCGGCAGCGTCGGGAAGAGCCGTTCGATGACCATGCGCACGAAGGGACGCGCCTCTACCGAGGTAACGAGCACGAACTGCTCGCCCTTTTCGGTATGGCTCGCGATCACGCGCGAGGCTTCCTTGCTGAAGTCCTCGATGAGGCGCGGATCGATGTCGAACTCGATGACCTCGCCGCGCTGATCGCGCTTCAGGCTCTCATGGAATGCGAGGTCCCAGCGACTGCCGAGACGCAACACGGAGAGCGTGCCGTCCTTGGCGAGATCGCCGCAGATCTGCTGCGCCATGCGCTGGCGGACATGCTCTGCCACCTGCTCGGCGCGGCGCGTGTGCGGCGCGATCTCCGCGACCGCCTCGAGAATAAGCTGGATATTGCGGATGGAGACGCGCTCGGCGAGCAGCATCTTGAGCACGGCCTGGATGCCGGAGAAGGAGATGTGCGCCGGTCGGATCTCATCGAGAAGCCGCTTGTACTCGGGCGGCAGACCGTCGATGAGCGCCTGCATATCACGATAGGAGAAGAGCTGGGCCAGGTTGTTGCGGACCGCCTCGCTCAGATGCGTCAGCAGAACCGTCATGATGTCGACCGTCGCGAAGCCCTCGCGCTTCACTTCCTTCGCATAGGCCTCGGGAATCCAGATCGCCTTCAGCCCGAACGCGGGCTCTACGGTGTCGACACCCGTGATCGTCGGCTTCGGACCGTCTCCGACGATCACGAGTGCGTCACCGATCGGCAGCTCGTGGCTACCGACAGTCGCCCCGTGAATGCGGATCTGGTAACCGCGCGCCGCCAGCGAGAAGTCGTCCGAGAGATTGATCTCCGGCACGACGAAGCCGTACTGCTTGGCGAATTTCCGCCTGAGCTTGGCGACGCGCTGCGCGAGCTCCTCATGCTTGCGGATGAACTCGGCCGACAGGCGCTGGCCAAATACGATCTCGATCTCGCTGACCTTGAGCGCGCCTTTGATCGACTGCCGCGCCTCCTCTTCGGCGACCTGTGACGCCTCGCGAACTTTGGCATCCTCGGCGCGCTGCTCCTGCGCCCATCGTCGCGGGATCGCATAGCCGGCGGCCGCCGCTATGCCGCCAAGGATCGCGAAAGGCAGGAGCGGCAGGCCCGGGCCGAGTGCCAGAAGCCCCATGGCGGCGGCCGTCATCAGGAGCGCCCTTGGATGATTGCCGACCTGACCGACGACCGTCTTCTCGACCGAGCCGTGCGTGCCGCCCTTGGCGACCACGAGGCCGGCCGCGAGCGAGATGATGAGGGCGGGAATCTGCGTGACGAGGCCGTCACCGACCGAGAGTTTCGTGAAGACGTCCGCCGCTTCCGCAATCGGCATCCCGTGCCGGAAGATCGCGATCAGAATGCCGCCGAAGACGTTGACGCCTGTAATGATGAGACCCGCGATCGCATCGCCGCGAACGAATTTCGAAGCACCGTCCATGGCGCCGAAGAACGAGCTTTCCTCCTCGAGCTCGCGGCGACGGCGCTGCGCCTCGCGCTCGTCGATGAGCCCCGCCGAGAGGTCGGCGTCGATCGCCATCTGCTTGCCGGGAATGCCATCGAGGGCGAAGCGGGCGCCGACTTCGGCGATACGCGAGGCGCCCTTGGTGATGACGATGAAGTTGACGGTCAGGAGGATGATGAAGACGACCACGCCGATGACGAAATCGCCGCCCATCACGAGCTTCGAGAAGCCGGCAATGACGTAGCCTGCGGAATGCTCGCCGTTTGCGCCCTCGGTCAGGATGATTCGCGTCGTCGCCACGTTGAAGGCGAGGCGCAGCATGGTCACGATCAGGAGGATCGTCGGGAAGGACGAGAACTCGAGTGGTCGCTGCACCCACAGAGCCACCATCAGGATCAGCACCGCAGCCGCAATCGAGAATGCGAGGCCGGCATCGATCAGCAGTGGCGGAAGCGGAAGGAACAGCACCGCCAGGATCAGCACGATCCCGGCCGCAAAGCCCATATCCGTCAGCCCCGCGAGCCGGCTGAGCTGCGCGCCTCCGCTGGTCGTTTGCGACACCCCGAACCCCCTCGACTTCATGCAATGCCCGCGCGGAGTCGCACTGAGCACGAGTCCACGTGCTCATCCTCGCAAGCTATGCTGATCGGGAGCTGACCAACGGCGCGCTGGATGCGCCCGTGGCCTCAGAATCCCTTCTCGACGTGCAGGAAGGTCAGCTGCGCAAAGGCAAAGACGTTTGCCCCCATAAAGTGTGCGGAGAACATCGCCACAACGAATATCGCCATGATCTTCGGGACGAAAGTGAGCGTGATCTCCTGCACCTGCGTCAGGGCCTGCAGGAGCGCGATGGTGATGCCGACCACCATGGCCGCCAGCACGCACGGCCCCGCAACCATCATCACGG
This sequence comes from Pseudomonadota bacterium, assembly GCA_963205015.1. GTDB lineage: Bacteria > Pseudomonadota > Alphaproteobacteria > Rhizobiales > Hyphomicrobiaceae. The sequence goes on along the minus strand of CAUJKI010000241.1, from coordinate 9,291 downwards.
TCCAGATTGCGGCCTGGACCAGCTCCATCGCATCGGCTTCATTCACGTCGTGGTCTCTTCGCCACTGCCGCCGGTATCAGCCGCCGGCGGCTCGGCCGCCTTTTCGCCGATAATGAGGCCCGGCCCGACCATGATCTCGGCGCCGTTGTCGAGGAGGACCATTACCCCATTGGGCATGACCTTGGCAGCGACGACGACGCCGCCCGTGCTGTTCTCATCGGAAATGACCATCTTCCCGACCAGACTTTCGGCAAGCTGGAGGTTGTTCGTATTCAGCAGCGAGGCGATGCGATCGTTTGTCTGCATCGTCTTCTCGACCTGGGAGAAGGTCGCAAGCTGGGCAACGTAGTCGCTCGATTTCATCGGCTCCATGGGGTCCTGGTTGCGCATCTGCGCAATCAGAAGATGGAGGAATGCATTGTAGTCGAGCGTCGGAGTCGCAGCAGCCTCCTTGGTCTCGGTCGTCTGCGTCGTCTTGGTGGTGTTCAGTATGCTCGCGACGTCCATGGCAGGATCCCTTCGTCTCAGGCAACCGACTTCTTCGCCCGCTCTTCGGGCAGCTTGGCCGTTCCGCGACCGCGCAACTGGAGGATCTCGTCCTCTAGCGGGAACAGAGCCCTGATCTTCCTCAAGGTCTCAAAGGTGCGCCCGCGCTCCATGAGCGCTTTCACCTCGACGAGACCATCGAGCACATCCTGGTTCTTGAACGTCATGAGCAGCGCCTGGTGCGACTGCTCGTAGAGCTGTCGCGCGATCGGCTCGCTCTTCGGCTCCATCAGCATCGACTGCACGATGAAATAGAGCTGGCGCAGCGGGGTTGTCGCCTGCTCTTCCTGCAGGATGTGGCCTTCGAGCAGGAACACGACCTCGTTCATGAGCTCGAGGGTCACCTTGCGGTCGACCTTAATCACGCCGCCGTTGATGTAGACGCGCTCGTTCGGCTTCAGGTGGACCTTGAGGTGTCCGCTCACGTGAGCCCATCCCGTATTGCCTTGGACACGACGATGATGTCGTCGAACCCCTTGGTCTCGTCCGTCCGCGCCGCCTCGAGCTCGCGCAGGATCCAGATGCCGATCGACACGAGCTGCGCCTTCAGAGACTTGGGAAGACCGTTCTCCGGGTTCGCCAGATCCTCGACCAGGATCGTCCAGAGCTTGCTCGTGAAAGCGATCGCCTCGGCCGAAGCGGACACCGGCGCCCCTGGTGCCACGGCCTGCTCAAGGAGAAGGATCGACTGATCGAGCGCCATGCGCTCGCGCTCGCGCGCTACCTGCTGGTCATCCTCGAGGAGATCGCCGTACTGTATGCGCTGCATTACCTTCTCCATCCCGCACTAGATCGCCGGGCGCCGTAGCCTCACAGGTAGTTGAGCAGCGTGAGCTGCTGCATCCGCGCCGTGATGGCATAGGACGACTCGATGCGCGTCATCAGCAAGCTGAGCCGGTCGGCCACCTTGTAGGAGTCGACCCCCTCCAATTCGCCGATGCGGCCTTCAAGCGCCTGTTTCTCGATGGCAATACGCTCGTTTGCTTGCGCAAGGCGTTCCTGGGCGACGCCCACGCGCGACTCGGTGGTGACGATGCTGTGCCCAGCTTCGCTCGCCACGTTCGCGATCCGACTGGCCATGACATCGAGGGTATCGGACCGCAGATTCTGCGCCCCTCCGTCGATCGCAAGCGTCAGTGCGAAGAAGAGCTTGCGGATGCCGGGATCGTTGGCAGTCACCGAGGTGTCGATCTCCTCGTGATGGGAGATGCGGTCGCGCATCACCTCATCGGTCGCCTGAGAGAAATTGGCGCTCCACTGCGGCTCCTCGAAGAGCGCGGCGAACGGCCCGTCCATGTAGGCAGTCATCTGGGCGGGCGTGATGTCCACCGCCTGGGGATCGTCGGGAGGAAAGCCGAATGCGGCGGTGAAGGTCGCGATAACCGCCGTGCGCGCCGGGCTCGGCGGCTCGCTCAGATAGTCGTCGATCGGCGGCGCCGACACGTTGAGGCCGGAAAACGCATAGACACCGTTGGTGCTGCTCCTCAGAACGTCGGTGAGTGTTGCCATCCGCGCCTTGGCGTCGGCGACGATAAGCGCTCGATCGGCACCGGACTTGTGAATGGCAAGAGTCGTCTCGCTGAAGTCCTGCCCGAGATTGCGCATCACGACAAGCCCGGCTTGCAGGTACTTCATACGCTGCTCGACAACCGCGTTCGTGCTTTCGAGGCCTGAAAGATCGCCGACGATATGCCGCATGTCGAGCACGCCGCCGATCCGACCGCCGAGTGCCTTACCGACGTCAGCGTGGCGGCCGGTACTGAATTCCTTGAGCGTATCCGCGAGGCTGGTCTGGTTGCGCGCATTGGCCGTGCGCATGATCTCACGGGAGACAAGCGATGAGATGGTATCGGCTTTCATGGGCTACAGCGCTCCTGTCGCGCGCAGGATGGACTGGAACATCTGATCGACCGTCGAAATGAGACGGGCCGTCGCCTGGTAGGAGCGCTCGATCGCCATCAGGCTCGTCATCTCTTCGTCGAGGCTGATGCCGACCTGACCTTGCCAGGCATTGAGTGCGCGCTCGCCAAGCACCTCGCGGTCGGCGAGGCGGTCGCTCGTAAGGCTGCGCCGGGCCTCGATCCAGCCGGCACTCTCGGTGGCGAACGCAAGGAGGCTTTTCGAGCTGCTGAGCCCGGTCGCCGGATCGAACGTCTGGGTTTCCGAGAGACTGGCGGCGAGATCGCGCAGCCTCTGGCTGAAACCTGCACTGCCCAAGGTGTTGTAGACGTAATCCGGTTCGCTTGGATCGCCGATGCCGCCATCGCGGATACGCTCGAGACTCCCGCCCTGCGCAGGATCGGCATTCGGATTGACCCGGATCGAGATCGCGATGCCGTCCGCGACCAATCCGCCCGGCGGCAGGTCCGGTCCGCCAGACCAGGTGAAGAGGCCGGCAATGCTCGGCAGCGTCGGCGTGGCCGACTGGTCGCTCTCCGCAAATGCCGTGATCAGGCCGCGCGCAAGCTCGTCGATCTGGCGACCGAAGGAGAGCGAAACGTCATCGCGAATCTGGAGAAGACCGCCGATCTTGCCGCCTAGACGAGTGGCAGCCGCCCCCGAATAGGGCACCCCGTCGATCGTGAGAAGGCCGCCGGGCTGGCCAGGCGTCAATGCCGTGCTGTCGAAAGTGATAGCTCGCGGCACCGTCTCGAACAGCGTCGTGCCGTTCGCCGTGAAGAGCACGACGTCGTTGTTGTCGCGCGTGGTCGGGTGGATGTCGATCAACCCCGAAATCTCGCGCAGCAGCATATTGCGCCGGTCGATCTGGTCGGTCACGTCGCGTCCGGCAAACGTCCCCGAGACGATCGAGTTGTTGGCGTCCTCGAAATCCTTGAGCAGCGAGCCGAGCTGGCGCGTGGCCTCGGCGAGATCTGTATTCGCTTCCTTGCGCACCTGCGCAACGAGCTTGCCGGCATCCTGCAACGTATTCGCGACATTCGTCGCCACGGAGACGACATTGCGCAGGAGCGCTTCGTTGCTCGGATTCGCCGCAACGGCATAGAGCGCGTTCTGCAAATCGGTCAGCATCGCGGCAGGGCTAAGGCCGAGATCCGGATCGTTGATCGCGCCGCCAAGCCGCTCGAGAGCGCCCGACATGGCTGACAGCTCGCCGTACTTGGCGCTGTTGGAGAGCACGCTCTCCAACAGGCGCGTGGACACGGCATTGCTGATCGTCCCAAGGCGGACGCCGATCTCCGAGCTTATAGTGTGCGCGTACTTGCGCGCGGCATTGGGGTTGTCGACGTTGGCGATGTTACGCGAAACCAGAGAGGACTGCGTCGCATTGGCAAGCAGCCCTCCACGGGCGATTTCATGAGCAAGCGTAAGTGACATCGACCTCCCCCGACCCGACTACGCCAGCCAGGCCTACCGCTTCAAGTTGACCACCAGCTCCATGAGTTCCGAACCGGTCTGGAACACACGCGAGTTTGCCGTGTAGTTGCGCTGCGCTTCGATCATGTCAGCGAGCTCGGTCGCAAGATCGACCGTCGAATTTTCCAGCTTGCCGGACTCGAGGCTCCCGAAACCCGCCGTTCCAGCGACGCCAACCCGAAGATTTCCGGAGTCGATGGAAGGCAGATAGACATTGCCCGCTTTCGGCGAGAGGCGATCGGGGCTCGGCACCGTCGCGAGCGGGATGAGATAGGAGGCGAAGCGCGAACCGTCAGCGTAGACCTCGTACAGACGGCCGTCCTGAGCGATCTCGATCGACTGCACCCGGCTCGGCGCATTGCCGTTCGTATTGATCAGATCGACGGCGTAATCGCCGCTCACCTGCGTCATACGCGAGAGATCGATTTCCATCGGCTGGCCGCCGGGCACGTTGACGGTCAGAGACTGAGCGCTCGATGGGTCGAGCTGGCCGGTCCCGTCGAACTCGAGCGTCGTCTGCGCGATCGGGCCGCTGGCGTAGGGGAAGCCGCCATTGGCATCGCGGTCGGCCGCATTGTAGACGGCCATCTCCCATTCGCCCGTGGACAATTTGGCGAAGTGGACGTCGAGCATTATCTCCTCGCCGAGGTTGCCGTAGACGAGGACTGACGAGCGCGCCGTGGATACGGCTGCGGGATCGTTGGTCGACGGGAGGTCCGCGGGCGCCACATCGTCGGCCATGGCCGGAAGGTTGGCGATCATGGCGCCGATCGTCGTCGGCGCCGAGCGCATCCCTCCCGCCGTTACATTGACCGGAACGAGCCCCGCCGTCCCATTGATGACCGGAGGACCGGATGCATTCTCCGGCAGCGGATAGCCCATCAGGGTGTAACCCGCCGAATTGATCAGATAACCTTCCCCATTCGGCACGAACGAACCGGCACGCGTCAGCGCCAGGCTGCCGTCCGAGGCCGAAACGAGCATGAAACCGGCGCCCTTGATCGCCAGATCGAAAGGCGAAGTCGTCCCGCTCAAAACGCCCTGCTGGGAAACGCCATAACGGACGCTCGTTTCGACGCCACCCGAATTGTAGGAGGTGGTGGTATCATTCAGCAAAAGCGAGGAGAATTGCGTTCCCGCGCGCTTGTAGCCGACCGTCGAAGCATTTGCGATATTATCGGCGATCGTGCCCAGCCGGTTGGACTGCGCATTCATTCCCGATGCGCCCGTGCGCATCAGCCCATAAACACTCATGTGTTTGCCCCCAGACGGATCGGATTACCGCGGCCAGAATACGGCGGACCACCTTGCGCCAGCCTGTCGGCCGCTTACACGGCCGCCGCGATCTCGCCGTGCATCCCCTCCGCATCCGCCCTGGAGCTGCTGATGAGGCGGTATCCCAGATGCCGCTTGGAGTCGATCGGGTCATAACCGAGCCGTCCGCGCAGGCGACGGCGCAACTTGGAGATATGGCTCTCGATCACGTTCTCATCGATCTCCTGGTCGAAGAGCCCATAGACCGAGTTGAAGATCTGCGACTTGGTCACTCGTCGCGACTGGTTCGCGACGAGAAATTCCAGGATTCTCAACTCTCTGCGTGGAAGCGGCAACGGCTCGCCGCAAACCAGCGGATCGCGGCCGTCGCGATAGATGCGGATTGCCGCCGCATCTTCCGGCCGGCTCCGCTCGATGCCCGCGCGGCGGGAGATCGCCTCGATCCGCGCCAGGATCTCGCGCACGTGGCAAGGCTTGGAGACCACGTCGTCGACCCCGACGGCGAACAGCTCAAGTGTGCCCGCAAGAGTCTTGTGGTCTTTCATGGCAATAATTGCGGCAGCGGTCCGGCGCTTGATCACCCGCGCCAGAATATCGGGGCGACTACATTGGCCGATCAGAAAGGCATTGATCGCCATAACGTCATCATTCGCGGCAGCTTCCACCCAACCTTCGAAATCCCCCCCGGAGAAACCTGCGGCTGGAATTCCCTCCCGATCGAAAGAGGACCGAAACGCTTCGGTCACAAGGTTGCGGTCATCTACGATGACGATCATTTTTGCTGCCCCCTGGCGAATCAGTGCCTTGCCCCGATAATTGATTAACGTGAATTAACAGGTTTACAAATGGGGGGCCGTCCGTTCCCGCATCACCGCGCCTGAAAGGCAACGATGCTGGGAAGTAATGGAATAAACTATAGAGTATTTCCGTCGCCACCTCTGCGTGCATCGCGCACAAAGAAAGGCCGCGCCGCGCGAATGCGCGGGCGGCGACATCTTTCTTCGTATTCCTTCGTGAAGTTGCTCGGCGCTCAGGCCGCCGCCCGAATGCCGCCTATGCCAACGATCGCTCGCCCTCGGTTGAGGATGCCGCCCCAGCCGGCGCGGCGCCGTGCAGCCGCGGCGCGATCCGGCTCGCCGTCAAGCGCGCGCTCGAAGGCGGCGATGGCAGACGTACTGATCACGCTCGCCGCACCCATCGTGCTCGCCGAGGCCATGGCCAGAGCTTCCGCGCCCAACCGGAATTTCTCCCTGAACTCGCGCGCGAAGAGCGAATCGACGAGCCGCCCCGTCTCGGCGAGGCTCCGGCGCGTCTCGGCGCTGATGCCGCTACCGACACCACTCCCGTAGTCCGTCGCCAGGCGTGCCTCTGCCAGCGCTTCGTGCAAGACGACGACCACGCGGCTTGCAGCCTCGCGGCGCAGGAGGTCGAGGAATTCGCGCCGCCCGGGCGGCTCGGCTTTCACTGCCGGCGCCGTCACCGCACGCCGGCTCCAGCGCGCCGAGAAACGGATCGCGAGCCAATAGAGCGGCAGGAAGCTCGCAGCCGTGCCGACGGCAAAGACGATCAGTGTGGAATTCACGTGTCCCCTCCATGCAATGACCGCACATGAGATGACACAGGGAAACGGAAGTAGCTTGCGCCAGCCTTGATGGTCGCTTACGCGCGGCGTCGTGCCGGCTGCGCGGGGGCTTCGTCGGGCCGTGCGGCCACAGGCGCTTCGAGGCAGATGCTGAAGAAGCCCTTCTGCTGGCCGAGCTGCCCCTCGAAGATCGCCTCGCCATCGCATTCAAGGTGCACGTGCTCGAGCTGCGCGGCATCGAACTCGACGAGCGATCCTGGGCGTAGCGCGGCGACGTCGCCAAGCAGCATCGGTGGCCCCGCCGCGACAGCCACCAGATCGACCTCGGTCCGGCCGATGCTCTGCGCAAGATTGCGGCTCCAGCTTGGATCGAGCTCGACGGGAGCTTCCTCCGCCGGCGCCGTGATGTGATCGCGAACGAGTTCGAGCCCGCGTGCGGGCAGCGCCACGACGATTCGCTCGTCGAAGGCCTGGAGCAGAAGCTGCACGAGCACCAGTTCGGACTTGTCCTTGCCGAAGGGCTCCGCATCGAACGCCCGCTCGACGCGCTCGAGACCGCAGCTGAATTCAAGATAAGGCTGGAGCCGCGCCCGGAACCGGCCGATCACCACCCGCGCGAGCTGATCAGCGATCGACTGCTCAAGTGCGCTCAGATCACGCGCCGGCACCTCTCCGAGCCGCCGGCCGTCGCCCCCGTACATCGTATCGAGCGCGCGAAAGAGCAGCATTGCATCGAACGCGACGACTGCGCGGGCATTCCATTCAGTTATGGCGTAGACCGCGCCGATCATGCCCGAGCACGGCCCCAGTGCCTCGTAGGCGCCCTGTTGCACGGTCCGCTCGAGCACGGCCTCCACCTCGAGGCCGAAAGCGTCGCGAAGCGCTGCCGAGCAATCCTGGACGCTCGCCTCCAGAAGCGCGCGCAGTGCCGGCAGCTCGACGATCGGCGTGATCGTGCTGTGGAAGATCTGGGTGATCTCCATCCGCTTCAGTCGATCCTCGTCCGTCGCCGTGTCCATCGCAGCCTTCCTGATCGGTGGGGCTTCACGCCTCCGGCGCTTCAACTTCCGGCCGCAACTTGATCAGACTCCGCTCGGCCATGCTCAGCGCCAGCACCGCGATCCAGCGGCGCGCCTCGCTGATCGCCTGCGGCGCGACGCGGGCATCCGTGGCAAGCTCGGCCTCGACGATACGGCGTGAGCGCGGCGAAAGCGTCTGCAGCACGAGATCGACGAGCGTGGGATCGGCATCCCGCAGCGCCGTAACCACCCGCTCCGCAGGCACCTCGTCCATGAGCCGCGCGCGATCCTCCTGGTCCATGCCGGCGATGTCGTCGAACGTAAAGACATAGCCCTTGACCCGCTCCGCCTCGAGGGGGTCGGTCTCGCTGATGCTGGTCAGAATCTCTTCGATCTGCTCGCGCTCGAGCTTGTTCAGGATCGCGGCGAGCTTGGCGTGCTTGTTCTCCTCGCTCCCCGTCTCCTCCTCGCTGAAGAGCGCCTGACGCAACCGCTCCGCGACGAGTTGCATGGCCGCATCCGTGATCGGCCGGAGCGTCAGCAGGCGGCGGCTCAGATCCCCGCGCTGCTCGGCGCTGAGCCTCTCCATGACGCTTGCGGCCTTGCTCGAGTCGAGGCGCGAAAGAATCACCGTCGCGACTTGCGGCTGCTCGCCGGCGAGGAAGGCGGCGATCCGCTCATCTCTCACGTCGCCGAGCTTTGCCCAGACCAGATCCGAGGTGTTTCCGGACACTTCCGCCATGATCTCGGAGATCTGATCATCGCTGACGACGCCGGAGAGGAGCTGCTGGACCCCGTTCGGCGAGCCAACCAGGCCCTCCGACGTCTCGAGCGCCGCATAAAGCTCGTCGATGATCTGTTCGATGATGTCATCCGAGACGGGCGGAAGCGCCGAGACCGAATGGCCGACGAGGCGGATCTCCTGGTTGTCGAACTTCTTGATGATGACGTCGGCAGACGGCTTGCTCATGGTGAGGAGCAGCGTCGTCACTTTGTCGACCGCGCTCAGGGGCGCGTCCTCGCCGATCTTCGCCGGCAGACCGCTGCTCATGTTCTTGCCAGTCATTCCGTTCCTGACCACTGCCAGCCGGTAGTTGTATCTCTCCCCATTGGCGGCGGAGGCACGCGCTCAATGTGCATTCCTGCCACACCGACCTTGCGGCTGACTGACAGCCTCATGCGCCCCGCCACCCCAGGCAGGCGCGCATCATAAACGGATTCGCTCAGTCTCAGACGGGCCGGAAGCGACCGGCGTACGAAACTCCGGGTATCGTGGGCGCGCCGGCCGCACCCCTGGATGCCGCCGGGCCGGCGTCGGCATGCGTCCGGTGTCCACCGAACCCTCGTCCGCTGCTCTGACCGCCGAACTGCGTGCCCCCGTCGCGCGAGGCACTCCCGGCGAACTGCTCCTGTGTGCCGCCCTGGCGCGCGCCCGCGTCGCGGGCGTCGCTGTCCATGCCCTGTGCGCCGAGACGAGCGACAGAGACATCGGTC
>CAUJKI010000240.1 GCA_963205015.1 Pseudomonadota bacterium | reverse complement strand
GCTTCTGCGCGGGCGGCGCGCGCGGTGCTGCACGCGCTCCATCGTTCACCGGCGCCGGCATCGGTGCTGGCGGAACCGGCTCCGGTGGCTGCGCAGCCTCCGGCACTTCAACCGGAGCGGCGGCCGGCGCAGCTTGTGCGGCAGCGCTCTGCCGGATCACGCGGATGGCGGCCTGGAAGGTCAGGCCTTGGGCCTTGAGGAAGGTCGCGGCCATGCTCTTGCCGTCGCCGACGATGGCAGCGAGCACGATAGCGCCGTCGATCTGAACATCGGGACGTGGGCTCTGACGCGCCGCGGCCTCTGCATAGGCGAGGATCTTGGTGAGATCGGGATCGTGTCCGGGGAGCGCACCCGGCGCGGCCGTCGGGGGCTGCTGGCCAAGGAAGCTCGCGACGTCGTTGCGCAGGCGGCCGAGATCGACCGCATTGGCGACGAGCACCCGCGCCGCATCGGCATCCTCGGTGAGGGCCAGCAGCAGGTGCTCGAGCGTGACCACGCTATGGGCCTGGCCGGCGGCATAGTCACTCGCGCGCGCAAGCGTCGCCACGAGCGCCTCGGAGCGTGCAATTCTCGTCTCGAACGACGTTGCCTGAGCCATCGCCTGAGTCATTGCCTCAGTCATCTCTCGGGGGCCCGTCCCCCAACGCCTCCGCGGAGCTTGGTGCGGCGCCTGCGACCGATCACGCCCTGGATGCGGGCCAATCAGCCATTCAACTGCTTAGAGCATGATTCACGCGCGGCGGGAATCCAGCACTGCCGCCAGCCGGTTCGCAAATCGCCCAAGGCATCATGGAGTTAGTAGACAACTCTCGACTGCGGCGGGCGCGCCACATGCGATCTCCGCATCTGAAGTGTACTCGAAGCCGGCCCGCATTTCACCGCGCATCGTGTCCCACGCCGTTCACGTGGCGCCGTACCATGGCCCATGCGCAAAAGTTCATTGAGCCGAGGTCGCAAGGCGCTATAAGTGCGCGCCGTGGCAAGGTTTCGTCTCGGCGGGCGGAAGAAGGACAGTGCGATGGCAGAAAGCAGGGAGGCCCAGGCGGCGGCGCCGGGCCCGGTCGACTTCGATCCCCAGGCGCAGGCGCGTATCCTCGCCGAGGCCCTGCCGCACCTCATCAAATACGACGAGGAAACGGTCGTCATCAAATTCGGCGGCCATGCCATGGGGGACGAAAAGCTCGCCGAGGCTTTCGCCAAGGACATCGTCTACCTGAAGCTCTCGGGCATCAATCCGGTCGTCGTGCACGGCGGGGGACCGCAGATCGCCGCGATGCTGAAGAAGCTCGCCATTCAGTCCGAGTTCGTGCACGGTCTGCGCGTCACCGACAAACCGACCGTCGAGATCGTCGAGATGGTGCTTGCCGGCGCCATCAACAAGGAGATCGTCTCGGCGATCAACCGTCAGGGCGGCAAGGCCGTCGGCATCTGCGGCAAGGACGCCAACCTGATGATCGCCAAGAAGATCACCGAGATGCCGGACCCGCAGTCCAACATCATGCAGGCCGTCGACATCGGCTATGTCGGCGATCCCGTCGAGGTGAACCCGCACATCGTCGAGGTGATCTCGAAGTCGGATCTCATTCCGGTCATCGCACCGGTCGGCATCTCGCGCGACGGCCAGACACTCAACATCAACGCCGATACGTTCGCCTCCGCGCTCGCCGCCCGCATGAAGGCGAAGCGCCTTCTTCTGCTGACCGATGTCGCGGGCGTGCTCGACAAGGAGAAGAATCTCATTGCGCAGCTCAGCACGGACGAGGCGCGCGACCTGATCCGCGACGGCACGATCAACGGCGGTATGATCCCCAAGATCGAGGGATGCATCGAGGTGGTCGATGCGGGCGTCGAGGCCGTCGTCATCATTGACGGACGTGTGCCGCACTGCGTGCTGCTGGAACTCTTTACCGAGCATGGTGTCGGCACGCTGGTTGGCGGCGAAAGAAAGCCGAAGAAGAAGGCATGAGCGACGAGCGGACACAGAACGAGAACCCCCTTTCCCCTGGCGGGGAGAGGTTAGGGGTGGGGGAAAGCCCGACCCCTGGTGTTCCGCAATCCCCACCTTCCTTGCCCTCCTCCACAGGGAAAGAGGGGAAAGTTGAGGCCCGCCACCGGGCAGGCTTCGAAGCGACGCAGGCCTGGGTCTTCGATCTCGACAACACGCTCTATCCGGCCGAGTGCAATCTCTTCGCGCAGGTCGATCAGAAGATGGGCGAGTTCATCGCCAATTTCCTCGGCGTGCCCTTCGAGTACGCGCGCCATCTCCAGAAGAGCTACTACCGCCAGTTCGGCACGACGCTCACCGGTCTCATGAAGGTGCACAAGATGCGCCCCGAGGCCTTCCTCGATTACGTGCATGACATCGATCTTGCGGTCGTACCTGAGCACCCCGAGCTCGCCGAGGCCATCAAGGCACTGCCGGGCCGCCGTCTGATCTTCACGAACGGGACGCGCGCCCACGCCGAGCGTGTGGCCGGCAAGCTTGGCATTCTGCATCTCTTCGAGGACATCTACGACATCGTCGCCTCGGACTATGTGCCGAAGCCGCAGGCGGGGCCGTACAATGATTTCCTGAAACGCCACGGTGTGTCGCCGAAGGCAGCCGCCATGTTCGAGGACATGCCGCATAATCTCGAGGTGCCGCACCAGCTCGGGTTGACGACCGTGCTCGTGCATTCGTCCTACGTCGATCATCCCGTGCAGATCGGCATCCGCAACTGGCAGAAGCCGCCGGAGCACGTTCATCACATGACCGAGAACCTGACCGAGTTTCTCGGCGACGTGCTCGAGACGATTGCGGTGAAGCGCGCGTAGCTCGCGCTGCAGGCGCGATCAGATCTCTGACATCCGTCGTGCGAGGTTCGCCGTCGAGGCGGCGAATGCGGCCTGCAGTGCAGCGACGAAGATCAGGAACGACGTGACGACATTCCAGCCGGCGAAGGAGAGCCCGAGGAAGGTCCAGGGCGCTTCATCGCAGCGGATGACGCGGGTCGTCTCGAGCTGCTTGAGGAGACCGCCGCCGCCAGCGCCGAGCGGCGCGGCGGCGTTGGCGCAGGTATCGGGGCCGGGCCAGAACTTCCACTCGGCGCCGGCGTGATAGATGCCGAGGCCGGCATTGGCGAGGAATGCGAGTGCCACGAGGAAAAAGAGCGCGGCGGCAAAGCCCGCGCGGTCGGTCGCGACCAGTACGAGGGCGGCGAAGAGCAACGGGATGCCCGCGTAATAAGCGTAGCGCTCCATGAGGCAGAGCGGGCAGGGCGCATAACCGCCGATATACTGAAAGGCTAACGCAGCCGCGATGGCTGCGATGGCGAGCATCAAGGCGATTGCACCTGCCTTGTAGGCAGGGTCGGCGGTGGCGGATGCAGGGCGCTGGTGCATGGCGCTGTTTTAGGCGAACGGACCGCGGATACAAACAGGCGGATCGCCGCAAAGCCGGCGAATAGCATGATTGTGAAGACCGTCGCGGCGAGGGCGGGGCGCTTCTCCGTGGAGGCGCGTATCGGCAACTTGAAACCAGCCGCGCCTGCAATGGCGGACGACTTTTATGCCATCAATGCACGTTGCTCGCCGGCTTCGCGCGCGCGGCGAGCTTCATCTGCCGTTCGAGCTGGCCGCGTTTCTCGGCGGCGATGCGGACGCGAAGATCGATATGGCCGTCCTCCCCGCTCGCTTGATCGAGGACCTGGGCATTGGCGTGGATCCAACTCAGAAGGCGGCCCTGGCCCGGTTGGATCATCACGTCGAGGATGGTGTCGGCGGCGCCGAGGCGCGCATCGATTGCGGCGAGTAGCTCGGTCATGCCTTCACCCGTGACCGCCGACGCGAGGATGCATGTGTGGTCGGCGCGTGCGGCGTCGTTCGCCAGCTCCTCGCGCGCGTCGGCATCGAGCCGGTCGATCTTGTTCCAGACCTCGATGACGGGGCTGTCGACGGCGCCCGGATCGATGCCGAGATCATGGAGGACCCCCTCGACATCGCGGGCCTGGGCGTCGGTGTCGGGACGCGAGATGTCGCGAACATGCGCAATGATGTCGGCACCGACGACCTCTTCGAGCGTCGCGCGGAAGGCGGCGACGAGCGTCGTCGGCAGGTCCGAGATGAAGCCGACCGTGTCCGAGAGGATGATCCGCCGACCGCTCGGGAGCGCCACCTCGCGCATGGTTGGATCGAGCGTTGCGAACACCTGGTCCTTGGCCATGACGCCCGCGCCGGTCATGCGGTTGAAGAGTGTCGATTTGCCGGCGTTCGTGTAGCCGACGATGGCGACCACGGGATAGGGCACCTTGGCGCGACCGGCGCGGTGGAGGGAGCGCGTGCGTACGACGCCTTCGAGCTCCTTCTTGAGCGCGTCGATGCGGTCCTGAAGCATACGCCGATCGAGTTCGAGCTGGCGCTCGCCGGGGCCGCCGAGGAAGCCGCCGCCGCCGCGCTGGCGCTCGAGATGGGTCCAGGAGCGCACGAGGCGGCTCTTCTGGTAGCTGAGATGCGCCAGTTCCACCTGGAGGCGGCCTTCCCGGGTGCGGGCGCGGCGGCCGAAGATTTCGAGGATGAGGCCTGTTCGGTCGATGACTTTCACGTTCCAGGCGCGCTCCAGATTGCGCTGCTGGACCGGGCTGATGGCGTGATCGACAATGACGAGACCGACCTCGTGGGCCTCGATCTCCTGTTTGATCTCGTCGACCTTGCCGCTGCCGAAAAGCGTCGAGGGGCGTGGCTGCGGAACGGGCACGACGAGCCCGCCCGCGACATCGAGGTCAATGGCCTGGGCCAGCCCGATGGCTTCCTCGAGCCGGTCCGCACTCGCGCGCGGGAGCGGCGCCGGGCGGGGATGGTTGCTCCCTGGCGTCACGTGTCGCGCGCGTTCGAGCGTCAGCACGGGGACGAGCACGAGCGCGCGCATGGGAGGTGGCGCAACCGCATCCGGACCCCGCCGACGCCGGCGTGGCTCGGACTTCGGGAATTTGTCGTGCACCGTGATCGGTAGATCCTGGCCTATTGCCCTTCGGGCTGATCCGTATCCATCAGGTGGACCGGCTGCCCGGGCATGATCGTCGAGATCGCATGCTTGTAGACGAGCTGCGAATGCCCGTCACGCCGCAGGAGAACGCAGAAATTATCAAACCATGTGACGATGCCCTGCAACTTCACGCCATTGACGAGAAAGATCGTGAGTGGCGTCTTATTTTTGCGAACGTAATTGAGGAAAGTATCCTGCAGGCTTTGCACGCGCTCGGCAGCCATGACGGCCCTCATTTCTTTGTTTTCTTGTATCGCGTCAAAAAGCCGCGCGACGCGCTCGGACAGAACGTGTGCCCCTGATCCGACCGCTCCTGCGGCACAATGCGGGCCCGGCAATCACCGAGTTCATGCATTGTGCTCCAATGAATTAAACGCAAAGCAGCGGACTGGCAAGTCATTAGGCCGCGGAACGGCAAAGCGTTCAGTCCGGCAGCTGAGGTTCGCTGCCATGCTGAAGATATGTCACGACGCCGAGGCCGGCTGCCCGTCCCGTGGCGAAGCACGCCTGCAGAAGATAGCCGCCCGTTGGGGCCTCCCAGTCGAGCATTTCTCCGGCACAGAAAATGCCCGGCGCTTTCCGCAGCATGAGGTGGGCATCGATTTCCGTCCAGGCAACGCCACCGGCCGTCGAAATGGCGGTCGATAGATCGCGGAGCGCCGTGACTCTCAGCGGCACGGCTTTGATGAGTGCGGCGAGGGCCGCTGCGTCGGCGGGAAGCTCATTCCGGACGCTCTCGCGGAGCACGGCGACAGCAGCGGGTGAAAGGTGGGCGGCTTTGCGCAGCACGTTGCTGCGGCTATCGCCTTTGCGGGCCGCAGCGAGGCGCTGGGCGAGAGCTTCGATGCTGATGTCGGGTCGCAAATCGAGGCTCAGCGCAGCCGCCCCATGGCGCTCCAGGGCATCACGGATGACAGGCGAGAGGGCATAGATTGCGCCACCTTCGAGCCCGGCCGACGTGATGATGATCTCGCCGCGCCGGCTTTCGCCGCCACAGCTCACGGTAATGCGCTTCAGCGGCGCGCCGGCCGAGCGCTCGATGAGGCCCGCGCTCCACGCGACGACGACGCCGCAGTTCGAGGCCTGGAGCGGGCGCACGTCGATGCCTCGAGCGCGGAGGACGTCCGCCCATTGGCCGTCCGAGCCGAGCCGTGGCCAGCTTGCGCCGCCAAGGGCGAGCACAATTGCGTCCGCTCGCATCTCGACACGGGTGCCATTGGGGCCGGCGACGGCGAGCATCCAGCCTTCTTGCACGTCCAGCAGACGATGGCGCAGACGCATCTCGACGCCGAGATCGGCGAGGCGCGCAAGCCACGCGCGCAGCAGAGGCGATGCTTTCATGGCGCGCGGAAAAACACGCCCGCTGGAGCCGACAAACGTTTCCTGTCCGAGCCCCTGTGCCCAGGCGCTCAGCGCTTCGGGCGGGAAGGCACGAATGATGGGTTCGAGCTGGCGTCGCGCCGGGCCGTAGCGATCGAGGAAGGGGTCGAGAGGCTCACTGTGCGTGAGATTGAGGCCGCCACGCCCTGCCATGAGGAACTTGCGGCCGGCACTCGGCATCTGCTCGAGGATCGTAACCTGATGGCCGGCGCGGGCCACGACCTCGGCGGCCATCAGACCGGCGGGGCCGGCGCCGACAACGACGACCCGGCGCAGCTGGGCGCCGGGCTCTGCGCTGCTCACCACTGGCCGATGTTCGGGGCGGACTTCCACGGCTCGGCCGGTGCCTTGGCCTCGCCCTTCTGCAGGATCTCGATCGAGATGTTGTCTGGCGAGCGGATGAAGGCCATGCGCCCGTCCCGGGGTGGGCGGTTGATGGTCACGCCGGCCTTCTGAAGGCGGTCGCAGAGGGCATAGATATCGTCCACCTCGTAGGCCAGATGGCCGAAATTGCGCCCTGCCCCGTATGCCTCAGGGTCCCAATTGTAGGTCAGCTCGAGGAGCGGCGCGTTCGACTTCGCGCCCGCTGCGGCATCGTCGGAGCTCGCGAGGAATATGAGCGTGAAGCGTCCTTCCGGACTTTCGCGCCGGCGGACTTCCGTCATCCCGAGCTTGTTGCAATAGAAATCGAGGCTCTTATCGACGTCGGTGATACGCACCATCGTGTGCAGATACCGCATGTTTCCTCCTCACTGAACAGCGTGCCGCCTCGCCTGAGGCAAGTTCGCGTGGGGCGAGCATAGTGCGGGGCTCATTGCCATCGCAAGCCGCGCCCAAGCCGCGCCAAGGCGTCGACGGACAGGACGAGCACGTCGAATCGCGGGCGCCTCGAAGGCGCCGGACGGCCTCTTGACAGCCCCCGTCGCAACGCTCTCGCGCCGCAACCCACAGCTTACAGAGGTCTTGAACGGGCACGTTCCGGCACTTTCCGTGAGATGTAAAATATCTCTCTTCTGCAACGACTTACGGGGACATAAATCAGATTTGAAATTATCCCAAATGACGAGCTTTGATGACCGGGTGCAGCGAATGTGCCACAGTGGACGCAGTCCAGACTGGTATGGTGCAGCCGCCGACGCAGGATGGCGCGATTCGAGAGGGCAAATCGGATGGCGCCGGAGAGCGGACGGTAGATGTGGCAGTTACATTAACAGTGAAGTGGGGTTCAGAAATGGGGGATTCCTCGAAAGGGCCGCCAGACTTGCACCAGGGTGCCGGCGTCGAGCTGGTACCGGGATTGGGCGAGGCGGTCGACGGCGTTGAGGTTGTCGAGATTGCTGGGGCAATCAAATGGTTCGACGCCTCCAAGGGGTACGGTTTCATCGTTCCCGACAATGGCATGACGGACGTTCTTCTCCACGTCACATGCCTGCGCGCCGGCGGTTTTCAGACTGCCTACGAGGGTGCCCGCGTGCACTGCCAGGCTCTCAAGCGGCCAAAGGGCATGCAGGCCTTCCGCATCATCAGCATGGACGAGAGCACGGCCATCCACCCCTCCCAGCTTCCACAGCGCACGCATGTCGTTGTGCAGCCCGAGAGCGGTTGGGAACGCGCCATCGTGAAGTGGTTCAACCGTGTCCGCGGCTTCGGGTTTCTCACCCGGGGTGAGGGGACGCCCGACATCTTCGTGCACATGGAGACCCTGCGCCGCTTCGGCTTCACCGAGCTGCGGCCGGGACAGATAGTTCAGGTGCGCTGGGGAATGGGCTATAAGGGCTGCATGGCAGCCGACCTGCGCCCGGACGGGCCTTCGGGGCTGCCGCCCTCGCATTGAGCGGAGCGCCCGGTTGAGCTATGTGACGCTTAAAGACGACAGGGCCGCGCTTCGCGCGGTCCTGTTTTGCATGTTAGTGGCGGTACTGGTGGGTATCATGAGTATGAACGCCAGGGCCGAAATGAAGATGCGGCACGACACGCTCACGCTCCACACCGCGAGCGGCGCTCATCGCATCGACATCGAGGTCGCCGAAAGCGATGCGGAGAAGGCCTACGGGCTCATGTTCCGCCGATCGCTCGACGACAACGCGGGGATGCTCTTTCCCTACCCGACAGCGCACGAGATCACGATGTGGATGCGCAACACGTTCATCCCGCTGGACATGATCTTCATCCGCGCCGACGGCACCGTCCACCGCATCGCGACCGACACGGAGCCGCACTCCGAGAATATCATCGGCTCGCAGGGTGACGTGACGGGCGTGCTGGAGATGAAAGCGGGCTCGGCGCGCCGACTCGGGCTCAAACCCGGCGACCGGGTGGAGCATGCGCACTTCAAGGGTGCTGCAAAACGCTAGGTATTGCCAGCGAGCAGCCGGAACAGCTTGACGCCTTGCGACGGGCACGGCACTTAAGCGCCGGATCGGGGCATAGCTCAGCCTGGTAGAGCACCTGCTTTGGGAGCAGGGGGTCGCGAGTTCGAATCCCGCTGCCCCGACCACGCGCACCTTTCGGCCGTGCTTGCGGCCGCCTATCCGGATTCGCACGCCCATGATCGCTCGCATCTACCGCCCAGCCAAAACCGCCATGCAGTCCGGTCAGGCCCGTACCAAGGCGTGGGTGCTCGAGTTCGAAGGCGCGGCACCGCGCGAGGTCGATCCGCTCATGGGCTGGACGAGCTCGACGGATACGCGGGCTCAGGTGCGGCTTGAATTCGACACCAAGGAAGAAGCCATTGCCTATGCGGAGCGCAATGGCATTCCCTTCCGCCTGAGCGAGCCCAAGACGCGCCAGCCCATCCGCAAGTCCTACGCCGACAACTTCAAGTTCGGCCGCCGCGAGCCTTGGACGCACTAGCTTCCCCGGCTGGCTGCTGGGGGCATCATCTTTGTGCCTGCGCCTTACCTGCGACTTTCTGCGCTCATCTCCTGAGTCAGCGCTCGGTTGGCGCTGGTTTCCCATGTCCGGCACCCGCGCCACAGGGAAGGGTTGAGGCCGTGCGCAGGAAAGAAAAATGGGGAATGCCATTATTTGCCGGCAGGCATCAGATGGCCGCGGTTGGATGAACAACGGTTAAGTCTTTGCAAGTTAAGACGTTAGAAGGAAGCGTGTCGAAACGGTGGCGCGAGGGGACGGAAGCAATTGTGTTCGTTGAGAAACTGCTTGTACGAAAAATGACAAATTCCTATCGGAAGATCACGATGCTGAGCAGAGGGTCGGGGGGCCGCACGCACAGCGACGGGGGAATGCATGTCCGAGCGGATTGCCCCGATGGTCGACCGTCGACCGTCGTACGGGGGATTTGCGGTTGAACTGGCAGCATGTCTGTTGAGTGTCGAGGGGGACGAGCCAGTAGTTCTTGTCGACGAAGCGAGTTCGAGCGAAGCGCGCTTTCCAAGCGTGGCCTTCGATCCGGGAGTCCACAAATGTCTCGACCTCGGGGTCAGGGACTGGCTCCATGACAATACCGGGCTCGAGCTGGGGAGACTCGAGCAGGTACACACCGCGCGCCGGACCGGCGCCGGAGGCGGGATCGGTGAACCGATCTCCGCTCTTTCAATCGGTTTCCTGGGGCTCGTTCCGCCCCAGCAGCGCACGATGGTGACGAGCGGCACATGGCGCCGCTGTCTCGACTTCATGCCGTGGGAGGACCGACGCCGGCGCGGCGGACTGACCGGGTATGAGCGGGTCGGCCAGCTTCTGCTCAATCGCCTCCAGTCGTCGACGCTTGCCGGCGAGCAGTCACTCGAGCGCCATTCGCGCCGTGTTCGCGCAGCCTTTGGGCTGGACAGCACGCCCTGGGAGGAGACGAGCACGCTCGAACGGTGTGCGCTCGTCCAGCAGCTCGCACCGTATCTGAGCGAGCCCGGCAATGTGGCGTACGTCGAGGCCGGCGAAGCTGTCGCGCCGTCACGCATGGTCGCGGATCATCTGCAGATCCTCGCTGCAGCGCTCGCGCGCCTCAGGGGGCGCCTGCGTGTACGTCCGATCGCGATGGACCTTGTGCCGCCGGTGTTCACGCTGCTCGACCTTCAGCGTTCGGCAGAGGCGATCCTCGGTCCCAGTCTGCACAAGCAGAACTTCCGGCGTTACGTGGAAGGCGCAGGTGTCATCGAGGCCACCGGCACCATGCGCCAGCAGACGGGAGGCCGCCCTGCGCAGCTCTTCCGATTTCGTCGGGAAGGTGTGAGCGAGCGTCGGCTCGCGGTGCGCCGTCATGCGGCAACGGGCACGCTTCAGCGCGCTTGATTTCTGGTTCAGTGGGTGTCACCTCTGGGCGGATCGCTCCGGCGATCCGCCCTGATGCTTTTGCGGCTCCGGTACGATGATTTGTGAGGTGTGATGGATGCCGTGAAGTGGATCGTCGTCTGGGGTTCGGTCGCGCTCGTCGCGGCGGTTCTCGGCGGTGTCATCGCGAGCTACAAGCGCCGCGACCACTCGGCCTGGGCAGCGTGGTGCTTCGTCTTTCCGCCACTCCTGATCGTCGTCGCCTTGCTCCAGAAAAATCAGGGACCGCGCCCGCGCCGTCCATCACTGGATGAAGACGACGCGACGGCAGGTTGATCGCGCGGCCCGAGCCTCCATCAATCCTTACTGGTGCCGACAGCGCCGTCGGCGATCGCGGCCTGCGCGGCAGCGAGGCGCGCGACACTTCAATCCTTGTCGCGCGCCGCAGCGTTGGAGCTGATTGCCGCCTGTGCGGCGGCGAGCCGCGCGACCGGCACGCGGAACGGCGAGCACGAGACGTAGTCGAGGCCCGTCTCATGGCAGAAGGCGACCGAGCGCGGGTCGCCACCGTGCTCGCCGCAGATGCCGATCTTGAGATCGGGTTTCACCTTGCGTCCACGCTCCGTACCGATGGCGACGAGCTCGCCGACGCCGTCACGGTCGATCGACACGAAGGGGTCGACCTCGAAGATGGCTTTCTCCGAATAGCTCGCGAGGATCGGCGCGGCGTCGTCGCGCGAAAGGCCAAGGCACGTCTGCGTCAGATCGTTCGTGCCAAAGGAGAAGAATTCCGCCCCCTCCTCTCCGGCGGCGATCTCGGAAGCCTTGAGCGCTGCACGCGGCAGCTCGATCATGGTGCCGATGAGGTAGCTGAGCTTCGATCCGCTCTCTGCTTCGACGGCACGCGCGGTCTCGCGAATGACGCGGGCGAGCAGATCGTACTCCGTGCGATAGGCGACGAGGGGGATCATGACTTCCGGCGTCACGCTCTTGCCTGTCCGCCGCGCGACGGCGATCGCGGCCTCGAAGATGGCGCGTGCCTGCATCTCGGTGATCTCTGGGTAGCGAACGGCAAGACGACATCCGCGGAAGCCGAGCATGGGGTTGAATTCATGGAGCTCGGTGACGCGGGCCTTGAGCGTCGCGGGGGAAATCCCCAGCGCCGACGATACGGCTGCGATCTCGCGCTCCTCGTGTGGCAGGAATTCGTGGAGCGGCGGGTCGAGCAGGCGGATCGTCACAGGCCGCTCACCCATGATCTCGAAGAGCTGTTCGAAATCGGAGCGCTGCATGGGGAGGATTTTGGCGAGCGCCTTGCGGCGGCCCGCCTCATCGGCTGCGCAGATCATCTCGCGCATGGCGAGAATGCGATCCTCCTCGAAGAACATGTGCTCGGTGCGACAGAGGCCTATGCCCTCCGCGCCGAAGCTGAGAGCGGTCTCGGCATCGCGCGGCGTGTCGGCATTGGCGCGCACGCCGAGCCGGCGCACGCCGTCCGCCCAGCACATGATGGTAGCGAAATCACCGGAGAGCTCGGGCTGACGCATGGGCACCGCGCCCTCGATAATCTCGCCGGCCGTGCCGTCGATGGTGATGAGGTCGCCCTTCCTGAAGGTGCGACCGCTGGCCGTAAGCGTTCCGGCCGCCATGTCGATGCGCAGGGCGCTCGCCCCGCACACGCACGGCCGCCCCATGCCGCGCGCGACTACCGCCGCGTGGCTCGTCATGCCGCCGCGCGCCGTCACGATGCCGGAAGCGGCGTGCATGCCGTGAATATCTTCGGGGCTCGTCTCGATGCGCACGAGGATGATGCTGCGGCCCTGGGCCTTGAGCGCCTCGGCCTCGTCGGAATCGAACACGATCTCGCCGGAGGCGGCGCCCGGCGACGCCGGCAGGCCGGTCGCGATGATGCGCTTCTCGGCATTAGGATCGATCGTCGGATGCAGGAGCTGGTCGAGTGCGCCCGGCTCGATCCGCATGAGCGCTTCCTCGCGCGAGAGAATGCCTTCCTCGGCAAGGTCGACGGCAATGCGGAAGGCTGCGGCCGTCGTGCGCTTGCCAGCCCGCGTCTGCAGCATCCAGAGCTTGCCTTCCTGCACCGTGAACTCGATGTCCTGCATGTCGCGGTAATGGCGCTCGAGCAGGGCGAAGATACGCGTAAGCTCGGTGAACGTCTCGGGCATCAAAGCCTCGAGCGAGGGCGCTTCCTCGCCGGCCTCGTGCCGCGCGGCTTCGGTGAGCGGCTGCGGCGTGCGGATGCCGGCGACCACGTCCTCGCCCTGGGCGTTGATCAGGAACTCGCCGTAGAGCTGCCGCGCGCCCGTCGAGGGATTGCGCGTGAAGGCGACGCCGGTCGCCGATGTCGGGCCCATGTTGCCGAACACCATGGCCTGGATGTTGACCGCCGTACCCCAGTCGTCGGGGATGTCATGGAGACGCCGGTACGTGATCGCGCGCGCGTTCTGCCAGGAGCCGAACACCGCCGAGACGGCACCCCAGAGCTGCTCGCTCGTATCCTGAGGGAAGGGCTTGCCGCTCTCGGCTTCGATTGCCTTCTTGTACTCGGCAATGACAGCTTTCCAATCCTCAGCATCGAGGTCGGTATCAAGCGAGAAGCCGTTCAGGTTCTTGTGGTTCTCAAGAATGTCCTCGAAGGCGCTGTGGTCCACGCCGAGGACCACGTCGGCATACATCTGGATGAAGCGGCGGTAGCTGTCGTAGGCAAAGCGTGCGTTGTTCGAGCGCGCAGCAAGGCCCTCGACCGTCCGGTCGTTGAGTCCGAGATTGAGGATCGTGTCCATCATGCCGGGCATGGAGGCGCGGGCGCCGGAGCGGACCGAGACGAGCAGCGGCGTCTCCGGATCGCCGAACGTCGCACCAACATCGCGTCCGATCGCATCGAGGGCCGCCAGCACGTCGACGCGGACGTCCTCCGGGATCTTGCAGCCATTGGCATTGTAGAGCGCGCAGACTTCGGTGGTGATCGTGCAGCCGGGCGGCACTGGAAGGCCGAGCGCGGCCATCTCCGCCAGGTTTGCGCCCTTGCCGCCGAGAAGGGCTTTCATCCCGGCCTTTCCATCGGTCCGCGAGGGGCCGAACAGGTAGACATGGCGGTGCGTGGCTGAAGCAGTCGTCGTCATAGGAGAAGGCTCCACTTACGGCGCAAGCGGATATGTTGCGCGGATGGCTTATCAGGCCGGCGCGTCGGCGGAAAGGCGGTGGTGGTCTGTTGTACAACACGGGGGCACGGACACCGGTTGCAGCGCGGCGCGGGTATGCTTGACGGGCTTGGAGGGGAGCCCGATAGACTGGCCCGTGCCGTCGACGGCGGGAAACAGGGATGTGCAAGTATGAGCGACCAGCTGCGTGATGTTCTGAAGACCCTCGACGGCAACCAGCAGGCGGCGCTCGACCGCCTCTTTGATCTGCTGCGCATCCCGAGCATTTCCACGGACCCCGCCTACAAGGCGGACTGTCGGCGCGCGGCCGACTGGTGCGCGGCGGCGCTCGAAGAGATCGGATTTGCCACCGCCAAGGTCGTGCCGACGACGGGGCACCCGATGGTCGTCGCGCACGACCGCGCCAAAGTCCCCGCCGGGATGCCGCACGTTCTCTTCTACGGCCACTACGATGTCCAGCCGCCCGATCCGCTGGAGCTTTGGAAGACGCCGCCCTTCGAGCCGCGCATCGCGACCGAGAAGGGCAACGGCAAGGTCATCGTCGCGCGCGGCGCCGAGGACAACAAGGGCCAGCTCATGACTTTCCTCGAGGCGGCGCGCGCCTGGAAGATGGTTGCCGGCGAACTGCCCGTCGCGGTGACGGTGCTGCTCGAAGGCGAGGAGGAGTGCGGCTCGCCCTCGCTCCCTGGCTTTCTCGCCAAGCATGGCAAGGAGGTGAAGCGCGATCTCGCTCTCGTTTGCGATACGGGCCAGTGGGACAAGGACACGCCCTCGATCACGACGCAACTGCGGGGCATGGCCGCCGGCGAGCTTTTCATCACGGCCGCCAGCCGCGACCTCCATTCCGGCCTTTATGGTGGTGCAGCCGCCAACCCGATCCGCGTCCTTACGCAGATCTGCGGCGCCATGCACAAGAACGGCAAGGTCCAGATCCCCGGCTTTTATGACGGCATCATCAAACCATCGGCCAAGCAGCTCAAGCAGTGGAAGAGCCTCGGCTTCGATGACAAGGCTTTCCTCGCCGGCGTGGGCTTGTCCGTGCCGTCCGGCGAGCCCGGTTATTCGGTCATGGAGCAGACGTGGTCGCGGCCGACGCTCGAGTTCAACGGCATCAGCGGCGGCTACCAAGGCGTCGGCACCAAGACGGTCATACCCTCAAAGGCCTCGGTGAAAATCACCTGCAGGCTGGTTCCGGGCCAGGATCCGAAGAAGGTGATCGCTGGGATCAAGGCCTTCGTCGACGCGCGCTTGCCGGCCGATTGCACCGCCGAGTTCGTCACCCGGCCGGGCAGCCCCGCGATCGCCTTCGATACGAGCGCGCCCTATATCGAGAAGGCCGCCCGAGCGCTTAGCGAAGAATGGGGAAAACCGGCGCCGCTGATCGCGCTCGGCGGCTCGATCCCGATCGTCCAATCGTTCCGCGACGTTCTCGGCATGGACAGCCTGCTGGTCGGCTTCGGTCTCGAAGACGATCGCATTCATTCACCGAACGAGAAATACAACCTGACATCCTTCCGCAAGGGTGCGAGGAGCTGGGCGCGCATTCTCGCTGCGCTCGCACAGCCAGCCTGACGGCGAAATCGGACCTCTGTGGAAAACCTGTGGAGTGAAACCAGTAAACGTGATTCGCCAAATAGCTCCGATGGCGGACTTATGGCGCCTGCTCATATATCTGAGCCTAATCAATCACGTCCGCGTTATGGGGACCACGGGTTGTGTATTGATCACTATCATGACGAACAGTGCAGACATGGGCCGCCATTAAGTTGACGTACAGCCAGTGCAAGCACTATTTCATGGCTATCCGCTCGTATCTTGCTCACGCGCCGTGAGCCGCGATACGAGCCCAAAGATTGAACCGGAAAGCGGGGTGGCGCGTTTCGTCGCTGGCAATTCGGTTCTTCAAGAATGGGGGTTAAGAACATGTCTCGTGGTTTTCTCGTGAAGAGCGTGATGGCAGCCGCGCTCGCGATGGTTGTTGCGGCCCCGGCCGTCCAGGCGGCGGATCTCGGCGGTCGCCCCTCGTACAAGGATGAGCCGGACTACGGCCCCCCGCGGTATCTCTGGACCGGCATGTACGTCGGTCTGCACGCTGGCTATGCGTGGGGGGACTCATATCTGTTCAATCCCACCGCGGTGTATGCAAACCCGCAGCCGGATGGCTTTCTGGGCGGCGGCACGCTTGGCTACAACTTTCAGTCCGGCCAGGTCGTTTGGGGTCTTGAGACGGACTTTTCGTTCGCCGATGTCTCGGGCGCACAAGGGGTCAGTTCTGCCTCTATGGATTGGCTGTGGACACTGCGAGGCCGCGTTGGTCTGGATATGAACGGGTGGATGCCTTATTTCACTGGCGGTCTCGCTGTTGCAGACGTATCTGCAGCGGATAACGTTGGTTCTGGTGGCGATACGATCACGGGCTGGACAATCGGCGGCGGCGTGGAAGTTAAGCTCGATCGGAATTGGAGCCTCAAAGGCGAGTATCTGTACGTCAATCTGGACGACGCCTTTAGGTTGAGCGGTGGTGGCAACGCCCGCGCCACTCTTGAGGACCTGCACATCGTTCGCGGCGGTATCAACTACAAGTTCTGACAGGACGGCCGGCGCCCAACGGCCAGAACTCAGCACAACGCCCGCCGGATCGTTCCGGCGGGCGTTTTGTTGTGCGCCTCACGCCGAGAGGTGTTTCACCTTCGGCAGCACTTCCTTCGCCAGCAGCTCGAGCGAACGCCGCCAGGCCTCGGGGTGGTCAGCGTAGTCGAAGCCGAACACGAGCAGGTTGCCAAAGCCGCCGACGTCGTCGTGGATCTTCTGGATCTTCTCAACGACCGTCGCCGGCGAGCCGATGATCCAGTTGTGCTTCGCGCAGTACTCCGGCGTTACGTCGCTGTCAGGCACGCTCTGGTCGTGCTTGAGGTAGGGTAGGAATTCGAAGTTCGCGAGGAGCTGCAGGAAATACTCGCGCATCATGCGGCCCATGTGCAGGCCGACCGACAGGCGCTGGGCTTCGGCATCGCTCTCCGCAACGAAGACCTCGCGCACGAGGCGCCAGTCGCGGCGATTCGGTTTACGCCCAGTCTTCGCTGCCCCAGCTTCGACGGATTCCCAGTGGCTGGCCACATAAGCCGGGTTGAGATTGAGGCTCATCGGAATGTAGCCGCGCTCACCCGCGAGCTTCAGCGTGTCCGAGCCCTTCGACAGACCGGCGACGCCGATCGGCGGGAAGGGCTTCTGGAGCGGTTTGATGTGCGGCTTGAGGAAGCCGTACATCGTGTCGGGGTTCTTCACCGTCCAGTATTTGCCGACGTACTCGAAGGGCTCGTTCGTCGACCACATCTTGAGGATGATGTCGAGCGCTTCCCGCGTCATCTCGCGGTTGGCGCCGCTGGCGCCGTCGACGTTGAACATTTCCCAGTCGCTCGGCAGACCGGACGCCGCAACGCCGAAGTTCAGGCGCCCGCCGGAGATGTGGTCGAGCATGGCGACGCGGTTCGCGAGCTCGGCGGGGTGATGATAGGGGAGCAGGAATCCGCCCGGTCCGAGGCGGATATTCTTGGTCTGCATGAGCGCTTGCGCGACCACGAGATCAGGCGAGGGATGCGGCTCCCACGGCGCGGTGTGATGCTCGCCGATCCAGGCTTCTTTGTAGCCAAACTCATCGAGCCAGCGGATGACCTGCAATTCCCACTCGTGGCCATCCTTGAGCGGCCTCTCGGGGGGATGCGACGGCATTGTGAAATAGCCGAGTTCCATGGGGTTCCTCCGTTGTGTTTGTCGGCTTCTGCAATTGTGCGCAGCAGCCTGTTGGCTCGGCGGCGGCAGTTGGCCTATCATCCGCGCGGGCGATTGCCGATCGACGGCAGCGATCAGTCTGCATCAGATTTGGGCGGATTGACCATCACTCTTGTGCGATGCGCGATGCCGATGCGGCATCCGAAGCATGCGGGCGATGGTGGACTGAGGCCGCGGGCAACATGCGCATTGGTGCTCAACGCGCTGAAAAAATTGAAAGCCCCGTCACGTCGCGCGTGAAGCGGGGCCCTTCATCTCTTCCGATTCATGCCCAGCAAGCCGGGCTGATTTACGAGGCCATACACCTCGTTCGATATATCCAGATTTTGTGTGAGTTCGGTTTGGCCTGATCAGATGGCGCTGCCAAACCGTGCCTTTGCCCTACGGCTCCGGCCTGAGTGTTTCTGCGGTGGCTCCATGCGACCTCCACGCGCTGTTGTCACTCGACGGTCGACGATCCTCATTCCGCGGGTGATGACTGCCTACAGCCTCGATGCACCGCAATCGCAACCGTCACTTATGATCTTGGCGCAGGCGCGATTGCTGTCAAGGGGCTTCAGCGACAAATGAGGACGAGGATTGGCCAACCGATCTTCGGGGAACCATTCCGCGCTTGAGCGGCATTTCGCAACAGAGAACCCCCGCAGCAGGGAACCTTTGTGGGACTTCGCGCTTACATAGGTATGTCGCAAGCCTGTCTGCCGGAAATTGTCCGCGTCACGGTCCACGAAGAGCCGTCCGGTATCCTCGTCGCCCAGAGTCCTGACCTGCCCGGTCCCATTGCCGTCGAGGTGGATGCGTGCCGGCTCGCGACGGCAGTTCCCGATCGCATTCGCGCCTGGTTCGAAGCCGAAGGATGTGCGGTTCAAGTGGTGAGGGGGGAAGGACGCGTCGCTGCGCTTTCGGCCTGGAAGATCGTGCCGCTGGAGGCGGCGGACGGTGCTGGAGATCCCGTACCGAGGCCCAATCCACCGCCGCCTCTGCCGCCGTCCATCGATCCTTCGCATCCCGAAGGCAATCCGCCTCCGCCGTCACCTGTTCCGGTGCCCGATCTGCCGCCTCCCGGAAAACCTCCGCTTCGAGAACTCGATCCGTCGCGGTGGAGGCGAGTACCCTTTCGTCTCCGCCGTAGCGGCTGGTTGGGTTAGTGATCACCGACAGGCCCCGCTGCTGGGGGCGGGCGCTTCATCACGATGGCCAGCGCGGCTAGTCCCAGGAACAGGAACGTCAACACCAGGAATACGTCCGCGAACGCCATCACCACGCCCTGCCGGTGCACGATCTGATTGAGCTGCTTCAGCGCCATGGCCTGCGCATCGCTGCCGTAGGAGGAGAAGCGCTGCATGAGGTTGTTGAGCGTCTCCAGCGCCGGCTGCCGCGACCAGGTGATGGACTCGTGCAGGCGGGCCAGATGCAGGTCCGTGCGGTTGTTGAGGATCGTGGTCAGGGCGGCCAGACCGACCGCGCCGCCAAGGTTGCGCATCAGATTGTAAAGGCCTGATGCATTCTTGAGGCGCTCAGCCGGCAGCGTGCCGAGGGCGATGTTGTTGATGGGCACGATCGCCAGCATCAGGCCGATGCCGCGGAATACCTGCGGCCAGAACAACTCCCAGAAGTCCCAGTCCTTCGTCAGATACGTGAGCCAGAACGTGCCCAGCGCGAAGAACATGAAGCCGGTGATCAGCATGAGACGTGGATCGAGCTTGACCGAGAGGCGTCCGGCAAGAGGCGCCGTCAGGAACATGGCGACGCCCGAGACGAACACGGTCTCACCGATCATCAGCGCGTCGTAGCCACGCACCATGCCGAGATAGAGCGGATAGAGGTAGGTGAGGCCGTAGAGGCCGATGCCCATCACGAACGAGAAGAGTGAGCCGAGCGCGAAGTTCCGGTCCGCGAAGGCGCGCAGGTCCACGATCGGCTCTCGATACGTGAGAACGCGCACGAAGAACGCAATAGCCGAGAGCCCGGACACCCACGCCATCAGCAATACGACGTGATCTCCGAACCAGTCGTTGCGCGGCCCTTCCTCGAGTACGTACTCGAGCGCGCCGAGGAAACCGGCCATGGCCAGCAGGCCGATCCAGTCGAAGCTGCGGAACAGCGACCAGTCGGGCTCGTCGAAGTCGATGAGGAGCAATGCGGCCGCCGTCACGGCGAGGCCCGGGATGATATTGACGAAGAACAGCCAGTGCCATGAAAGCGCGTTGGTCAGATAGCCGCCGACCGTGGGTCCGATCGTCGGGGCCAGCGTCGCGACGAGGCCGATCATGGGCGCGACGAGGCTCATGCGCGAGCGCGGGAAGATGATGTAGGCGGTGGCGAACACGGTCGGGATCATGCCGCCGCCGATGAAGCCCTGTATGGCCCGCCATATGATCATCTCGTTGATGTTCGTGGAGAGGCCGCACATGAGGCTCGCCGCGGTGAACCCGCCGGCCGACAGGGCGAACAGGATC
>CAUJKI010000239.1 GCA_963205015.1 Pseudomonadota bacterium | reverse complement strand
CTTGGTATCGGTATTGCGGCGGGCTTCGCGGCCGCCCCCACGGCCACGCACGCGCAGGCGGCGCGGTCCCTCATCGGTACGCTGACCTGCAAAGGCGGGCCGCACGTCGGCATGATCGTCGGCTCGCAGCAGACGCTGGATTGCTCCTTCCAGCCCGAGGGCCGCAGCAGGCCTCGCGGTTATACCGCGACCATCACTAAGGTCGGCGTCGACATCGGCTTCAAGAATGAAACGACCCTGGTCTGGCAGGTGATCGGATCGACCGACGTCAAGAGAGGTCCGCTGCTGGTCGGCGACTACGGCGGCGTTTCTGCAGAAGCCTCGGTGGCGCTCGGCGTCGGCGCTAACGCGCTCGTCGGCGGCAGCGACAAGTCGGTCGTGCTTCAGCCGATCAGCGTGCAGGGCCAGACGGGCCTGAACGTTGCACTCGCCGTCACCAGCATGACGATCCGCCGCTAAAAAAGCGCACGCGATCAAGAAAACAAGAACGGCCGGCACTCGCGTGCCGGCCGCTTTTTTTGTATCGCGATCAGGTCGAGTAGTTCGTGAAGGCCGTGGTCGTCGCACGCGCATTGTGGTCGGTCACGACACACACGAGCGCGGGCTTCCCGGCCTTCACGGCCTTGTAGGCCCGCTCGAGAGCCGGGCGGATGTCGTCAGGCTTATCGACCCACTCGCCATGACCGCCGAACGCCTCGGCGAATTTGTCGAGGCGCGGATAGCCGAGATCGCGGCCCGGCTTCTCCTTGTTGGGATCGCCCGTCCAGCCACCGTTCTGGCTGATGATGGTGAGGATCGGCAGCTTGTTGCGAACCGCTGTGTCGAACTCCATGGCATTCATGCCGAACGACCCATCGCCGTGCAGCACGATCACCTGCTTGTCGGGCATGGCCACCTTCGCGCCGATGCCGAACGGCATCCCGACGCCCATGGTACCGAAGGCGCCCGAGTTGATACGATGGCGCGCGGTGAACTGCGGGATCGCCTGGCGACCATAGTTGAGGATCTCCTGACCATCGACGCAGAGCACGCAATCGCGATCCATGAAATCGCGCACCTCCTTGCATAGCCGCAGCGGATGGATCGGCGATGCACCGTTCGACAGTGTCTGCTCGGCCTCCGCCGTCTTCTGGACATTGCGCGTGCGCAGGCGCTCGCGCCAGGTCTCGTAGGTGCCCGGCGTCACCTTGCCCGCAATCGCGGCCGTGAGCTGCTGGAAGGCGGACCTTGCATCGGCGATAACCCCGACCGCCAGATTGCGCGGCGAGGACGCAATCTCGATCGGATCGATGTCGATGCGCACGATCTTGGCATTGGCATTCCAGCGCGGCGGCGCGGCGTGACCGATGATGTAGTTCATGCGCGTTCCGACAACGAGGATCAGGTCCGCATCGCGGAAGGCGGCGGCCCGCGAGGTCAGATAGCAGTATTTGTGGTCCTCGGGGATCACGCCGCGCCCCTGGGGCGTCGTGTAGAAGGGCACGCCGGCCGCCTCGACGAAAGCCAGCATCTCGCGCTCGGCCTCGGACCACTGCACGCCCGAGCCCGTAATGAGCACGGGTTGCTTGGCCTTCGATAGCAGCTCGGCGATGGCCGAAAGGTCATTGGCACCCACGGCCGGACGAGGCCGCTTCGCGTGATCATAGGGATCGGGATACTCGATCTTGGACTCGTCGACCTCGGCATAAAGGATGTCGCCCGGGCAATCGAGATAGACAGGCCCCGGCTTGCCGCTCATGGCGTGCTTGATCGCGAGGTTTATCAGCTCGGGAATGCGCTTGGTGTGGTGCAAGCGGTCGGACCACTTCGTGCAAGGCTTGAATATCGAGAGCTGATCGATGTCCTGGAAGGCACCATGGTGCCATGTCACGACCGGCGCCGCGCCTCCGAGCGCGATAACCGGCGTGCAATCCGCCCATGCATGCGCGATGCCTGTGACGAGATTGGTCACGGCCGGTCCCGAGGCGGCCATGCAGAAGGCCGGCTTGTTAAGAAGCCGCGCATAGGCAAAGCCGGCCATGGCCGCAGCCTGCTCGTGGCGCACGTCGATGCCGCGCAAGCCGAGCTTCATCGCCGAATTCTCCACGGCCATCATGGGCGCACCCATGATGTAGAAGAAGTCGCTCACGCCTTCGTTTTTCATCGCCTTTGCGATGATGTCGGAGCCAATTGCCATCAGGTGTTCCTCTCTGGTCGTGTTCAGTTTCTCATGGGCACGCAGCTAGATGACCTGCTCCTTCTTGAGCGTGTCGAGGTCACCCTTCGAAAGTCCCAGCCATTCGCCATAGACGTCGGCATTGTCGGCGCCGAGGATGGGTGAGGACTTCACGGGCACGTAGCTGTCCGAGAGCTTGACCGGCCAGCCCGGAATAACGACCTTCCCGCGCGCGGGATGATCGACCTCGACGAAGATCTCGCGCTCGCGCATGCTCGGCTCGTTCATCAGCTCATCGGTGTCGAGCACGGCGCCGCACGGCACGCCTTGCTCACCGAGGATCTGCATGGCCTCGTGCTTGGTGTAGTCCTTGGTCCAGGCCTGGATGTAGCCGTTGATCTCGTCGACGATCTTGACGCGCAACTGCGGCGTCGCGAAGCGCGGATCGGACTTCATGTCCTCGCGGCCGATCACCTTCAGCAGGCGCTCCCACTGAATATTGTTGGCGCGACTCGTGTAGATATAGACGTAGTCATTCGGCCCGCCGGGCTTGCACTTGAACACGTCCGAGGGCGCATTCGTACCGAGCACCACCTGGTTGCCCATGCGCGGGCACGGCTTCTTGTGGAGGAGCTGCGAGGCGTAGGCAATGCGGCAGTAGTTGACCATCGCATCCTGCATCGCGACTTCGACCTTCTGCCCGCGACCGGTAACCGTACGCTGGAAGAGCGCCGCGAGCACGCCAATGCACGCGTGCAGCCCCGTACCGGTATCGCCGAGTGTGACGCCGGGTTTGATCGGCTTGCCGTCTGACTCACCGGTGATGCTCATGACGCCGCCCGCGGCCTGCGCGATCATATCGAAGGCGAGATGCTTCTCGTAGGGGCTTCCTTTTCCGAAGCCCTTGACCGTCGCATAGATGATGCGCGGGTTGATCCGCGAGACTTCATCGTACGAGAAGCCGAGCTTCTCGATCACGCCGGGCGCGAAGTTCTCGGCGAAGATGTCGGCTTGCGCGATAAGTTTGCGCAGCATGTCCTTGCCGCGCGCATCCTTGAGGTTGAGTGTTACCGAGCGCTTGTTGGCGTTGAGCAGCATGAAGTAGTAGCTGTCGACACCCTTGATGTCCGTCGAGGCGCCGCGGCCCTGCTCGCCGCCGACCGGGTTCTCGATCTTGATGACGTCGGCGCCAAGCCATGCGAGCGTCTCGGTGATCGATGTGCCGGCCTCGAACTGCGTGAGATCGACAACTTTTATTCCGGCCAGCGCTGTGCGCCCGGCCTCTTCCCTGCCTGGGGACGACATGGCTCCTCCCGGAAGCTCGTTGTTTTAGCTGACCGGGAGTTTGCTTCGTGCGCAGATCGTGCGCAAGACCGCAGCACGGCGCGCATGACAGGTAGACGGCGCTTCGGCGCGCAAAGACTCAGGCGCGCCGCTGCGGCCCCCAATCGACGACCCACACGGAGAACGCCGTCGCCGCGCCATAGACCGCCATGGCCGCGCCAACGAGCGCAAACAACTGCCACGCCGCCGCATTCATGCTGACCAGCCACAGGCCGCCGACCAGGATGACAAACAGGCGCGCCGTGCCCGCCAGCACCGGGCCGAGGATCCTGCCCGAGCCCTGTGAGGCAAAATAGAGGCAAAGACCGAGGCCAAACAGACCATAAAACGGGCCGGCCCAGCGCAGGTACGTGCTCGCAGCCGCGAGAATGGCCGGATCGCTCGTGAAAAGCCCTGCCCAGAGCAGAGGTTTGACCGCCACGATAAGCCCGATAACCGTAAGCCCGGCCGTCGCGACCAGACCCGCCGTCCATGCGACCCGCCGCGCGCGCGCGGCATCGCCGGCGCCAATGGCCATGCCGACCATCGGCACACTGGCGACGCCGATCGCGAACGTGATCGGGATGAGCAGGAACTCGAGGCGCGTACCGATGCCGTAGCCCGCCAGCGCCTCGGTGCCGAGCGCCGATACGAGCCGCGTCAGGATGAGGATCGCGAGGACGGTCTGCAACGGCGAGATGCAGGCAACGGCGCCGACCTTGCAGATGTCGCGCAGCATGTCCCACGACGGCGAGATGGTCGAGAGCGAGAGCGTAATGCGCGCGCGGCCCGACGCGAGATGCCAATAGAGGTAGAGCGCGCCGGCCGAGAACGCGACGGCTTGGCCGAGCGCAACGCCTGCCATGCCGAGTCGTGGGAATGGGCCAAGACCGAGACCGAACGTGCCACCGAGCACGATCTGCGCGCCAGCTACCGCAAGCAGCACGACCGATGGCACGACCATATTGCCGGTGCCGCGCAGGACCGACGCGAAGGTATTCGCGAGCCAGATGCCAGGCGCACCGAAGAAAACGACGTTGGAATAGGCGAGAGCCTCTGGAAGCACGCCGTCGCGCCCGCCGAGCAGCCCGTAGATGGCCGGCCCCGCAAGCTGGAACAGCGCGAAGAAGAACAAGCCGGCCGAACTGCCGATAAGGAATGCATGTTGAGCAAGCGCAGCAGCGCG
>CAUJKI010000238.1 GCA_963205015.1 Pseudomonadota bacterium | reverse complement strand
TTGTGTGCGAATTGCCGCGGGCCGAGATGCGGAATGTGGTGTCGGTCATCCGGTCAGCGCTGACGCCACCTCGAAAGCCCATCTCCTGATAAGGTGTTCCGCAGGCGCACAATATGGCGCTGATGCCAAGCAGAAATAGTCGCATTTCGTCCCCTTAACATCCCTCAAATAATGCCGTCAGCGTACCCGCGGCTTAAAGTCCTTGGCTCATCGCGCAGGACGTCGAGCAGCATGACGATCGTCGGCGCGGATATCGAGCCGTCGGGATAGCGCAAGCGGGCGAGGGCGGGTCGGCGTTGTAGACAACGCCACGAGTGGGCAGGCGCTGAACTCGCCATCGGCTGGAGCGAGCTCGATGGTGGCCTCGGGACACATCGTCGTTGCCGGCCACCACAACAGCGTGTCGAAGTGGCATTCGAACCGACCCGGATCGCGCGCGGCGATGGTCTGTCCGGCCGTCGTGAGGCTGTTGTCATCAATCAGCCGAGGTCGCTCAGGAACGACAGTGCCGGCCCGAGCCGCGGACTGGTGAAGACGGGATGGAGACGTGTCGGTCGCGCTCTATCTCGTCGAACGCCATCCAGACGTGAATATCCTTCGCAGATATCAATCGCCCGCCTTCAAGGAGACCGACTTTCTGGAGCTGGTGGCACGCGAGCGTATGACGCATTCGCGGATGGTGCCGGAGATGCGCAACCCGTGTCTGCTCGCCGCGGCATTCGACGAGACAAAATATGCCGCCTGGCGTATCACGGGCTACCGTAGCGCCCATGGCGCCAGCGACGATCGCCCGCTTCGCTGAAAAGCTACCGCGCCTGAGCCTGATGAATGCCTATGGCGCCACGGAGACGACATCTCCCGTTACGCTACGGACAGCGTCGGCTTTGCCGTCCCATGCGCCACTGTTGGGAGCAGCGCCTCTACCGAGGCGCACGGCGCTGGATGAAGCGGATGAACTGTCCCTCACCGAGGTGCTTGCCATCTTGATTGACGAGCCGCGCGGCAAAGAACACCAGGCCGCGATCAGGCGTCTCGAGCTCGCGCTTTTCCCGCGCAGATACGACGAGGTGAATGGTGTCACCGATGAATGCGGGCGCGCGGAAACGCCACTCCACGCCGCCGAGCCCTTTGGTGGTGCCATCGGTTATGCCGATCCGATGATAGAGCCCGTTGGCGATCGCAACCAAGAGCATGCCGTGCGCGGGCCGGCGCCCGAATAAGGACTCGCGTGCCGCAACCTCGCTGATATGAAAGTCGGTCAGGTCCCCCGTGAGGCCGGCAAACAGGTAGACATCGGACTCCGAGATCGTGCGGGTCGGGGATACGTATTCAACGCCGACTTCGAGATCCTCAAATACTTCAGCCAGAACCCTGGTCATCCGATCACACCCATGCGCGTGGTTTTCGCCGGTTTGGGACTTTGAAATTATTTTCCCTGGAAGCGCGGCTGGCGCTTCTCACGGAACGCCGTGATGCCTTCCTCATAGTCGTCCGTGAGGCGCAGCAGCCGGGTCTGCTGCTCGCTCAACGCCATGCCTTCGTCGATACCGGCGCCGAGGCTCCGCCAGACAGCCTCCTTGGCGCCCTGCACCGCAAGCGGCGCATTGCTCGCGATCTTGTGGGCCAGACTCATGGCTGTCGGCATCAGGTCGTCCTTGGGCACTACACGGCTCACAAGACCTATCCGCAGTGCTTCCTCGGCGTCGATCAACTCGCCGGTCAGCAAGAGTTCCATTGCCCGGCTCAAGCCGACGATGCGTTGCAGCCAGTAGAGACCGCCACTGCCTGGGACAAGGCCGCGACTAACCTCGGGCAGACCAATCCGGCTGCCTGCGGCAGCAATTCTGATGTCGCAACCCAAGGCCAGCTCACACCCGCCTCCGGCCGCGACGCCGTTGATGGCCGCAATGAGCGGCTTGTAAAGTGTCGTCGGCTGCACATAGCCGATCCGCCGGCGTTCACCACGAAGCGCTGCAAAGTGGTCCACGGCGGCCGGCCTACCGTCTTCACTGCGCGGGCCGAAACCGGGATCAGTTGCCTTCAAGTCCATGCCGGAGCAGAAGCTCGGACCCTCTCCGGTGAGAATTGCTACGCGAACCTCGCGGTCGAGGGCGATCTCCTGCCAGATCGCGGACAATGCTCGTATGGTCTCGGGTGAAATCGCATTGTGCACCCGCGGCCGATTGAGCCGGATGATGGCGATACCGTCTGCCTTCTCGAAGAGGACAGCGTTTGAACGTTGCGGCATGGTGTCAGCACTACCGCGTTCTGCGGGCATCGGAAGATTCCTATAGCTCAGCGGCAGATCGCCCGCGCGTTGCGTCGTGCCGCAATGCGCGGGCGATGGTGATGTCGTCAGTTCTGGCCGTATCCGGCCTTGGCCAGAATATCCCTCCACTTCACGTACTCGGCGTCGAACATCTTCTTGAACTCAGTCGGGGTGTTGGAGAGGGGATCCGTGCCGAGCTTCTCAAGCGCAATGCGCGTGTCGTCCTCTGCGGCAATGGCGCGGATCGTGGCGCTCAGCTTCTCGGTGATGTCATTGGGAAGCTTGGCCGGTCCCCAGATCCCGAACCATGTCGCCTGATCGAAGTCGGGGAATCCTGCTTCAGTTGCGGTGGGCACATTTGGAAGAGATGAAATGCGCTTCTTGCTGGTGATAGCGACACCGAGGAGCTGGCCGGCATTGATCTGCGAGACCACGGTCGGCACCGACTGGACGACGAACTGAATCTCGCCGCCCATAGCTCCGATCACGGCCGGGCCACCGCCCTTGTAGGGAACGTGGGTGAACTTCGCCTTCGTGACAGTCTGGAAGAGTTCCGCCGCCAGATGGTCGGAGCCGCCAATGCCGGAAGAGCCAAAGTTATACTCTCCTGGGCGCTTGATCCCGACTTCGACTAGCGCCTTGAGGTCCTTCTCCGGCAGCTTCGTGTTGAGCGCGACGACGTTTGGCGCAGTTCCGACGAGGCTGACTGGCGTAAAATCCTTCGTGACATCGTACCTGATCCCCTTGTTCAGCTGCGACGCCGAGATCATGCCGATGTGATAAAGTAGAATGGTGTAACCGTCGGGCGCAGCCTTCGCGGCTATTTCCGCGCCGGTCGTGCCACCAGCACCAGGACGGTTGTCGATAAGAAATTGCTGCTTCAGCTTGACGCTTAAACGCTCGGCATAGACGCGCGCCAGAGCATCAGTTGCGCCGCCAGGGGCGAACGGAACGATCATACGGACAGGGCGCGTCGGCCATTCCTGCGCCTGAGCAGGGCTTCCAAACGGAGTGACGGCGCCGATCGCCACGGCAAGTGCGCCGGCCACACCCA
>CAUJKI010000237.1 GCA_963205015.1 Pseudomonadota bacterium | reverse complement strand
TGTAGTAGTAACCGACCATGTTGCCGAGAATGCGCACCTGGCATTCCATACCCTCTTCCTCATAGAGCTTGAGGAAGACGGGAACCTGTCCGGCATGAAGAGTATAGATCCGCTCATCGACAAACATGCATTCACCTCGCTCAGTTGTTGACCGGGAGCGAACATAGTCGAACACCACCGAAGAGCGAGAGTATCCCCGTACCAGCGGGATTGCATTTCCGGCCGCTCAGCAAGCCTCGTTAACGAAACAGTCGCAGTGCCCCATCAGATGACGCGCGGCGGAACAACGTCCTTGAACGCATCGAATGCTTTCCAGGCAGGTTCCTTGGGTACGACGCCCTCGCAAGGAATGTATGGCGAGGCCTCTCCGGACCGCAGATTCGGAATGTAGCGCGGGCAATTGGGAAAAATGTGCTCGGGCACGACCCGCACGACGATCTGCGCACCAAACCTTTGGCTGATCAGTGGATCATCCTCATGGACAGTCGCGCGACCGTTGACGCGCAACCGCTTCGGCTTCTCGCCCATGTCGATGAAAAGCAGGCCGATATACGGATTGCTCCGAATATTGCCTAGGCTCTTGAACATCCCGTTGCCGTCATAGTCCGGAAAGACGAGCAGATCGGGTGCTTCGACGCTCACGAAGCCGGGCGGCCCGCCTTTGAATGAG
This sequence comes from Pseudomonadota bacterium, assembly GCA_963205015.1. Classification (GTDB taxonomy): domain Bacteria; phylum Pseudomonadota; class Alphaproteobacteria; order Rhizobiales; family Hyphomicrobiaceae. Next base: position 2,282 of record CAUJKI010000237.1, on the reverse strand, counting down.
CAGTCGGGATACCCCTCCGCGCTCGCGGTCGCGAGAAAGAAGAAGCCGACGCTTTCGATAAAGGCCTTGTCCTCGTCCTTGAACTTGTCGCGCCACAGCCGCTCGACAAGTCGATCCGCGAGCGGCCTCGAGCCGAACCGATCCTGAAGCTCGCGGTTGCCGTCATGGTACATGGGCATGGCCAGCACCTCCGACAGGGAGACTACGGAAATTCCATCCTATCCAGGAGCGAGGCTTCCCGCCAGAGGCGTGCCGTGGCAGAGCCCGCGTCCGGCCACGGCTCAGAAGTCTTGGGGCTGACGACACAGACGGCACTTCGGGGAAATGGTGCCTCAGGAGGGACTCGAACCCCCACACCCTCGCGGATAACAGATTTTGAGTCTGTCGCGTCTACCGGTTCCGCCACTGAGGCAACGGCGCGGCACTATAGCGGCGGCCTCACCCCCGTCAACGGACCGCAGACACGTCCCCTCAACCCGATTGCGACGCTGCGACATAATGAGGAATATCGAACCGGAGCTATTCTGTCCTCCGCGGGGCCGGCAGCTTCGGCCGCTTGAGCTGGTCCCGCTTCCCGAATGCATTGTCTTGAACTCGGAGTGCCGTGTGGAGAGCATTACGACCTCACTTTTTCTGCTCCTGGCCGTCGTATCCAGCGGCATTCTCGCCAGGTCCCTCCCGATCCCGCTGCCGCTTCCCCTGGTCCAGATCGCCCTCGGCGCGGCCATCGGGAGCATTGCCAACCTCCGCGTCGAGCTCGAGCCGCACATCTTCTTTCTGCTCTTCCTGCCACCCCTGCTTTTTCTCGACGGATGGCGCATCCCGAAGGAAGGCCTTTTCCGGGACAAGGGAACGATCCTCGAGCTGGCGCTCGGCCTCGTCGTGTTCACGGTCCTCGGCGTCGGGCTGCTGATCCATTGGATGATCCCCGCAATGCCGCTGGCCGTCGCGTTCGCGCTCGCCGCCATCCTCTCCCCGACAGACCCCATCGCCGTCTCCGCGATCGCGGCCCGCACGCCCATACCGAAACGGCTCATGCACATTCTCGAGGGCGAGTCCCTGCTCAACGACGCGTCGGGCCTCGTATGCATGCGCTTCGCGGTCGCGGCAGCATTGACGGGGACATTCTCGCTCGTCTCGGCATTCGGCACATTCCTGTGGCTCGCCATTGGCGGCATCGCTATCGGCGTCTGCGTGACATGGGCGACCATGCGCGCCAAGGACTACGCGTCACGACGCCTCGGCGAGGAAAGCGGGTCGCAAATCCTCATCAGCCTTCTCATCCCGTTCGGCGCCTACCTGCTGGCGGAGCACGTCCATTGCTCCGGCATTCTCGCCGCCGTCTCGGCCGGCATCACCATGAGCTACGCCGAGCAGAGCGGCCAGGCGCTCGCCGTCACGCGCGTCAGACGCTCGGCCGTGTGGGACCTCCTCCAGTTCTCGCTCAACGGTATCATCTTCGTGCTGCTCGGCGAGCAGCTCCCGATCATCGTCGGCGAAGCGGCCGATGCGGTGCGCGAAGCCGGACAGTCCCATCTCATCTGGCTGCCGATCTATGTCATCGTCATCAACGCCGCGCTCGCAGCGTTGCGCTTCGCATGGGTGTGGGTGTCGTTCCGCTTTACGATGTACCGCGCCCGGCGCAACGGCGACAGCATCCAGAATCCGGGCTGGCGGCTTGTCGCAGCGACATCGCTTGCAGGCGTCCGCGGTGCGATCACCTTGGCCGGCATACTCACCCTGCCGCTCGCCATGCCGGACAGCACGCCATTCCCTGCCCGCGACCTCGCGATCTTCCTCGCTGCCGGCGTGATCATCGTGTCGCTGGTGGCCGCGAGCATCGGCCTCCCCTATCTCCTCAAAGGCCTGAAGCTGCCCCCCGAGGCGACGGACGATCGCCGCGAGGATATTGCACGCGTCGCCGCAGCAAGAGCGGCCATCAAGGCCATCGAGCGCAAGCAGCACGACCTCGGACAGGGGCGCAGCGACGCGAACCTCTATGCGGAGGCCGGCGTACGCCTCATGGACCTTTATCGCGAGAGGATCGACGGGCGCACGAAGACCGGCGAGGACGCCGCGCTCGTGCGCCATATCGAAGCGATCGAGCATCAGCTACGCATGGAGGGCTTTAAGGCCGAGCGCGACGAGCTCTTTCGGCTCGGCCGCTCACAGCGCATTCCGCATGACGTGATCCGCAAGCTCGTTCGCGAAGTCGACCTTCTGGAAGCGCGCCATACGTACACACATTGAGCCATGCGGCCCTCGTGTGATGATCGAGAAAT
>CAUJKI010000236.1 GCA_963205015.1 Pseudomonadota bacterium | reverse complement strand
TCGAGAACTATTCGCGCTATCTCACCGGCAGGAAACCCGGCGAGCCGCCGCCCACCCTGTTCGAATACCTGCCCGAGGACGCGCTACTGATCCTGGACGAGAGCCACGTCACGGTGCCGCAGATCGGCGGCATGTTCCGCGGCGACTACCGTCGCAAGGCGACACTCGCCGAGTTCGGCTTCCGTCTGCCTTCGTGCATGGACAATCGGCCGCTGCGTTTCGAGGAGTGGGACGCTATGCGGCCGCAGACGACGTACGTCTCGGCGACGCCGGGCGGGTGGGAGCTGGAGCAGTCCGGCGGCACGTTCGTCGAGCAGGTGATCCGGCCGACGGGGCTTGTCGATCCGATTGTCGAGGTGCGGCCGGCGAAGTCGCAGGTCGACGATTTGCTCGACGAGGTGCGGCAGGTGACGCGCGCCGGCTATCGTACGCTGGTGACTGTGCACCCGAAGCGCATGGCCGACGACCTCACCGAGTACACGCACGAGAACGGTATCCGCGTGCGCTACATGCACTCGGACATCGAGACGCTGGAGCGCATCGAGATCATCCGCGACTTGCGGCTCGGCGCCTTCGACGTGCTGATCGGTATCAACCTGCTGCGTGAGGGCCTCGATATTCCCGAGTGCGGCCTGGTCGCGATCCTCGATGCCGACAAGGAAGGTTTCCTGCGCTCGGAGACGTCGCTGATCCAGACGATCGGGCGCGCGGCGCGAAATGTCGATGGCAAGGTCATTCTCTACGCCGACCAGATCACCGGATCGATGGACCGCGCGATGGGCGAGACCGACCGTCGCCGCGAGAAGCAGATCGCGTGGAATACGGCGAACGGCATCACGCCGGAGAGCGTGAGGAAGTCGATCGGCGATGCTATGGCGTCGGTCTATGAGCAGGATCATGTGACGGTCGACCTGGGCCTCGCGGATCAGCCGCTCGTCGGCCACAACCTCGCGAAGGTCATCGAGGACATGGAGCGGCGCATGCGCGATGCCGCCGCCGACCTCGAATTCGAGGAAGCCGCGCGGCTGCGCGACGAGGTCAAGCGTCTGCGCGAAACAGAGCTGGTGATCGCCGACGATCCGCTCGCACGGCAGTCGGATGTCGAGGATCGCGCGGGCAGCTTCAAGGGTGCGCGGAAGTACGGCGCCGCGGCGAATGTCCTTACTTCCCCCTCTCCCCGCGTGCGGGGAGAGGGCCGGGGTGAGGGGCGGCCGCAAGCCGCAGCATCCGACGCCGCCCCGCACCCTAGCCCTCTCCCCGTGAAGGACGGGGTGAGGGGACAGTCGCGTATCAATGATGCGTATCAGCCCGTACAACCTACCTACGCGCAATCGACCTCTCGCGTGCGCAAGCCGACGCTCGACGAGATGACGGTTGGACGCACGGAAGTGCCGGTGGGTGGCACGCCACCACCAAAGCCGATGCGTACCGTCGATGTGCCGGCGAAGGCGGAGAAGAAAGGGCGGCGCGGGCGTCCGAGGAAGACGGGGCGCCCGGGGATGTGAGTTGCCTTCGGCAAGTGAAGGCCGGCGCGGCCCTCACACTCCCGCGGCAGGGGCCAGCCCCTGCCCCCCAATTTTGGACAGTTCAGCCCAGAGTTGGTCGAGCAGTTTGAATTTTCTCAGAGGACTGCCGTCGGTAAACTCCGGCCGAAGGAGTTCCGCCGAGATGATCCACCAGCAACTTGCATTCCTCGCCGAGTTGGACCGGCTCAAATCTGTCGTCCGACAATCCCGGCTCGTAAACTGCAGCCGTAGGGAGAACTCGGCAGAGCACTCCTGGCACCTCGCCATGTTCGCCCCGGTGCTATCGGAGCACGCTGATGAAGCAGTCGATACGGCTCACGTCGTCAAGCTCCTGCTTGTGCACGATATTGTCGAGATCGATGCCGGTGACGCCCCCATCCATGTTTCTGGCACGGATAAGGAAGCGCTCGAGCACGCAGAGCGAGCTGCGGCCGAGCGCATCTTTGGTTTGCTGCCAGACGAACAGGCCGGATGTCTCCTCGCACTCTGGCGGGAGTTCGAGGCAGGCGGCACACCGGAGGCCCGCTTCGCCAAGGCTCTGGATCGATTGCAGCCGCTACTTCTGAACACGCTCACGAATGGCGGCACCTGGACCGAGAATGGTGTCACCGAGGCGCAGGTCGTCGAGCGTTACGGCCCGGCGATCCGGGGCGGAAGCTCGGTGCTTTGGAAGGAAGCGATCGCGCTGGTTGGGCAGCATTTCGCAAGCCCATCCGATTGAGATGCCAGATGAGGCACTGCCAATGTTGAAACTGAGGCACCCTTCGGGAGTATGAGGGGCAGAGCCCCTCATACTTGCTCTCGAGGAGCGCTACGCCGTGTTCCGCCGCCCAAACACCGCTTCCATCTCGCGCCGCACTTTGACGGCGTTGTCGGTGGCGTCGTAGGTGACGTCCTCCCACTTGAGGCGCTCGCCGAGTTTGATGTCGCGCTTGAGGGTGACGTTGTGCGCCAGGCCGAGCGGCAGATAGCCCTCCTTGAGCGACATCTCGGCTGGCGTCTGCTTGCCCCACACGCAGAAGCCGCCCTCGCCGTCGAGCACTTCGCCCTTCTTGAGATCGCGCTTCGCCGTCGCGGCAACATCGGAGTTGAAGCAGATCGGCGAGCCGGTCGGCTCGTTGCGCAACGCTGCCGAGGCGATCGACAGTCCTAGTTCCAGTCCGATCATATGCGTCGGGCGATAGAGCGCCGCGTACGTGCCGCTGCTGTCGGGGAGCATGTTGTACTCCTTGAAGCACGACCGGCTGTAGGCACTCTCCGACGTGATCACGACGTACGTGCCCATGGCGAGATGGTGCGGAATGTCCGCCTCCTCGCGTGTGACCGACGAGACGACTTCCGTCACGCCCTTCTTCTCGAGCGTGCCGCCGTCGCTCCGCGGCTTGCAGACCTCGGCGAGCTCGAAGCGCGAGGCTGGTGGAAAGGCGAGGCCATTGGTCTGCGGGACGAGGCCGGTGGCATTGCAGATCGCGGTCATCTCGATGCCGGACTTCGTGCCGTCGATGAACGAGTTGAACATCTTCGGGTTGATGTGGCTGCGATCCTCGATCTTGAGATACTTCGAGAGGATGTCCCACACGGTGTCGGGGTTCGATTGGTGATAGGTCGGGTGGTAGCGCGTGCCCTTGCCCGCCGAGACGACCTCGAAGCCGCATGCGCGCGCCCAGTCGACGTGCTCGCAGACGAGCGCGGGCTGGTCGCCCCAGGCCAGCGAGTAGACGACCCCGGCGGCGCGCGCCTTCTGCGCGAGCAGGGGGCCGGCGACGCTATCGGCTTCGACGTTGACCATGACGATGTGCTTGCCGTGCTCGATAGCAGCAAGGCAGAGCTTGATGCCGGTTGCGGGATCGCCGGTCGCCTCGACGATCACGTCGATGTCGGGGCAGGCGATGAGCGACATGGCGTTGTCGGTGAGGTGTGTCGCGCCGGATTTGAGCGCGTCGCCGAGGGACTTGGCCTGTGTCTGCTCGGCGGGCCAGCCGACCTCGACCATGCGTTTGCGCGCACGATCGGGGTAGAGGTCGGCGAGGCCGACAAGATGCATGCCCGTCGTCAGACGCGTCTGCGCGAGGTGCATAGTGCCGAACTTGCCCGCGCCGATCTGGCCGATGCGCACGGGCTTTCCCTGCGCGGCGCGCTCCTTGTGCATGGTCGAGAGGTTCACGGGCGTTCTCCGGGTTGATGCTGTTGTTGTGCGACAGCAGCACAGGGCAGGGGCGCGGGCAAGAGCGACGACCGCGTGCAGGCGACACGTTCCACGCCGTCCCCTTCCCTTTGTGGCGCAGGAGGGGGAGATTGCAGGCGGCTCGCGCCTGCCAGCGCAGGTCAGCGTTGTGGTTCGCCTGAAGGCTCGATGGCATAGGAGATGCCTGCTGCCATCGCCTTGGATGGCCTCTCTATCAAGATATAGAGCACGTAGGCTGCTGTGATCGACACGGCGAACGACACGGCTACGGCGGCGGTGGCTACTGCCGCGTTTGCATCCAGGCGCTCCGCGAGGTTCATGACGCGCCCCCCAATGGGAACATGGAGGAGATAGAGCGAGTAGGATATCGCCCCAAGCCACGCGACAGGGGCGATGCGCGGCAGACGCACAACTGCAATGAGAACCGCGGGCAAGATGGTGGCGAGCGCCGTCGGTAGTCCGCTACGCAAGAGCAGGAATGATCCCAGCGCGAGCATCGCGGCCCAGTAAGCCGGTACTGGAATGAGCTGCTGCGCAAGCAGGAACGTCAGCAGGCCCGCCGAGAAGATTGGCAGATACTCGCTGACAATCCATCCACTTGAAAGGGGAAATGCGAACGGCAATGCGGCCAATGCCGCCACGATGAGAAGCCTGCCCGTCGACCCGCCGCCGATGATGGCCGGGAACAGAAGACCAATAAGCAAATAGAACTGAAATTCTATCGCGAGCGTCCAGTAGACCGGATTGAGCCATGGCATCCCAACGAACGCATTGAGGTAACCGACGTGAAGCGCCACTTGCACGGGGTCGAGAATGAACGTGGATCCCATGAAGCCTGGGACATAGGAACCTATCGTCCACAGACCCATGACAAGGGCAATCGATACCAGGTAAGGAGGCTCGAGCCTGATGAGGCGCTTGGCCATGAAACGTGGCCACTGGGCGAGGGTATAGGTCGATCTCGCCATGGCATAAGGCACGATGAAACCGGAGATCACGAAGAACACTTCGACGCCGAGATATCCATAGACGCTGAAGCTGCCTACGATGCTGGTATGTCCGAGCCGGTTCGTGTCGCCGGCGAAGTGGAAGAGGCAGACAGCAGCGGCTGCAAATCCGCGCAGGGCATCGACGGTCTCGTTGCGAGACCCGCGTGCGCCATCCATGCAATGAACCCCCACAGAAAATATACAGCAGTATAAAATAAACTAGTGCTGCGTCGGCTCTCGCTTGCGCAGGCGGTTGGCGGCAGTGCGAACCTCGTCGCGCATCCGCTGCCAGCGCACATCGGCGCTCGCATTGGCGCGGCCGACGTCGTCGGTGCCGAACAGCCAGCGCCGAAAGCCGGCAAAACTGGCGAGCCGTGCGGATTGGTGTTGTGTCGGAGCTGGCCTTCGCGGTGGAGTGTAAACCTCGGTGGCCGCAGGCACGGCGCGGGCCGGCGTGCCCGCGAAGTATTTGCTGAGGCTTTCCAGCCGATCCTCGACGGCCTTCAGGCGATCGAGGCCGCCCGCAATGCGGCGCAGCTCGGTGGTGCTGTCGTCGCGCCAGTCGCCGATGGCTGAAGCGAGCGTGTGCTGATTCTCGCTCAAGCGCACGAAGCCTTCGTGCAGCTCGTCGGTGTTGCGGTCGTAGACACGCGCGGCGGCATCGACCGCGGCGTTGCTGGCCTGCACGACGTGCTCGAGGGCGGCGACGCGCCCGCCGATCTCGGCCATGGCGCGGAGCTGCCTGTCGTCGCGCGCGGCGACTGCATCGGCGACTGCGGTGAGTGCGGTGCCGGAAGGGGTTTCTGCAATGCCGCCGATGCGCGTCTCGATGGTCTTGAGGCGATCGACAAGCTCGAGCCAGCGTCCGCCGGTCTCGCGGGCGCGCCCGTCGAGGGTGGACTCGAGCGCGCGCAGCCGCTCGTCGAGCTGCATGGCCGACTGCGTGTCGTTGCGCGTGCCGATGACGCGCTCGACGCCGCCGACGCGATCGGCGAGCAGCGCGTTCGCGCGTACTGTATCTCCAAGGCCGCTGCGGACGATCTGCTCGATCAGCTCCAACCGCTCGCCGAGCACGCCGCCGTCGAGCGGCGCCGACTGTTGCAGCGCGAGCGACTTGAGGATCTCGGCATTGCCCTGCGTCAGTGCGCTCCACTGGCGGATGGCCTCGGTCGATCCGGCTTGGTAGAGCTTTTCCAGCGACTGCACGCGATCGGAGAGCGCGATCCAGCTCTTGGCGGAGTCGCTCGTGCGCTCCTGCAGCGTCTGCTCGACGGCGGCGAGCCTCTTGGCGATAGGCTCGAGAAGATCGGCAGCGCGAACGGCGGCTTCGATGCTCTCGAGGCGCTCCTCGATGGCCGATCGTGTGCGCGCGCCTTCACTCATGCCGCCGTGCACGGCCTGCTCGATGGCTTGCAGCTTCTCTGAAATCTCGGGCGTGCCGCGAAGATGGCGCTCGAGCATGGCGAGGCGCTCGCCGAGAGCGGTCGAGAAGCTGGTGCTGTCGCCTCGCTGGCTCGCGACCTCGCGCTGAAGATCGCGTACGAGGTCGGACAGCAGCCGACGGTCGCCGGCAAGCTCGGCGTGGATGCCGCGCAGCGTATCCTCGATCATCTCGAGGCGCTGGGCCGGAGCGGCGGCGGGGGCCGCCTCGGGAAGCTCGGGCGCAAGGCGCTGCAGGAGCTCGATGGCGGGATTGGCGCGGTTGCCGGTGAGCAGCGCGTTGAGCACGTCCTCGATGCCGGCCGCGACACCGCGGCGACGGGCCGCATCGACGGCGCGGCGCAGGACATCCTCGAACTCGGCCGAGCGGCGCGGCGGGTTGCGCTCGCTGGTGAGCGGCACAGGGCTCTCGTTGACGATCAGGGTCGCGCTCTCATGGCGCAGGCGGGCCGGTGCGATGGAGCGCTGCTCGAGAATGCTCACGGCGGCGTCGACGCGCGTCAGCGCGTGCACGAGATGGGCGAGGCGGACTTCTCCGGCACCATAGGCGAGCGCCAGGTCAAAGGCATTGTTGCAGCAGGCGAGTAGCGTCTCGTCGACCCACAGTGTCGTGTCGCCGGCATTGCCGGACGCGCCGCGCAGGCGGCCGGGCGCAACCTTCAGATCGAGATCGTTCCCCCTGTAGGACATCGCCCCTAAACTCCCTGAACTGCCTAAAGCAACTTTGGACCATAAATGCGACTTTGAGACCGGCCCAGATGTGGGGCGCAATTAAGGTCCGACGCTTTAGCCCACTCCCGCTGCCAGTGTGTGCACGGAGGGATCGGCGCCGTAAAGATGGATCGCTCCGCCGGTCACTGCGGCGGTCATAGGCCTGTTGCACAATAGCGCCATATGCCAAGGGCTTCGAGCCGTCGCCGCAGATGCTGTGGGAAACCGAGTTCCCTAAGCGGCGTAGCTACTTGGCCGGTTTCGAGCGCATGAACAGGACCAGCGGCAGGGTCATCGCGCAGGCAGCCGTGAAGAGGCCGAAGGCGTTGAGATAGGCGATCAGCGTCGCCTGCCGCGTCATTTCCTTGGAGAGCGAGGCGAGGCCCTTGAGGCTTTCGGTATCCCAGCGGCCGAGCACCGCGGGCATCTCCAGCGCCTTATTGTACGGCGTCAGCAGCTCGGCGAGATGGGCGTAGTTCATGCCGGTGGAGCGCACGATCTCGGCGACGCAGACCGAAATGAAGAACGACGATCCGAGATTGCGCAGCAGGTGATAGACGGCGGTGGCTTCGGCCATCTGGTGCTTGGGCAGGGTCGAAAAGGTGGCCGTCGTGAGCGGCACCCAGATGAGGCCGATGGCGAGGCCCTGCAGGCCCGCATTCATCGCCAAGTTCAGATAGGTAACATTGAGGTCGATGTGCATGAGCCACAGCCCGGCGACGAGCAGCATGCTGAAGCCGATCGCCATGCTGATGCGCCCGTCGATGCGGCCGGCAAAGCCCGCGATGAGGAAGCCGATACAGCCGCCGGCGCCGCGCGCGCCGACGACTAGGCCGACGAGACTGTCTGTGTAGCCAGCGGGGCCGGTGAGGAGTGGCGGAAGCAGGACCATCGGCGTGAAATTGAGCATGCCGTAGATCGTCACCAGGATCAGGCCGAGCGCGTAGTTGCGGTCGAGCAGGAGACGCGGATCGAGGAAAGGCCGCTGGCTCGTCAGGCAGTGGGTGGCGAAGATCCAGAAGCCGATCATCGCGACGATCGTCGCGATGATGATCTCGTAGGAGTCGAACCAATCAAGGCGCTGGCCGCGCGCGAGCACGAGCTGTGTCGCGCCGAGCGCGATCGACAGCGCGATGAAACCGATCC
>CAUJKI010000235.1 GCA_963205015.1 Pseudomonadota bacterium | reverse complement strand
CCCGTGGTATCGCGATCGAGGCGGTGCACGAGGCGCGGGCGGTCGCCGAAGCGATCGGCCATGCCGGCGAGCATGCCATCGATGTGGCGACGTGTGCCGGTGCCACCCTGCACGGCGATGCCGAACGGCTTGTTGAGCACGAGGACGTCGTCGTCCTCGAAGAGAATGCAGCTCTCGATGAGATCGCGGTCGGCCTTGCTCGTGGATGAGGCAGATTTTGCGTCGCTGGCTGCCGATTTCGGTGGCTGACGCACGACGCGCGGCACGCGCACCTCGGCCCCGCTCTCGAGCCGTGCGTTCGCTTCGACGCGGCGGCTGTCCACGCGTACCTGACCGGAGCGCAGCAGCTTCTGCAGGTAGACATGGCCGACATCCGGGAAGTGCACGCGGAACCAGCGGTCGAGGCGCATACCCGCTTCGTCGCGCGCTACTTTGATCGTCTCGACGGGGCCCGTCATCGCAAACCTCGAACGAGCGCCATCCCGAGGATCAGCGCGCCGATGGAGAGGATGAGCGAGAGTGCCAAATACAGGAACAGGGCGAGGTGCTGACCGCGTTCATAGAGGACCCACACGTCCAGCGAGAATGCCGAGAACGTCGTGAACCCGCCAAGGATACCAGTCGCGAGGAACGTACGCCACGCGACCGCGGAGGCGCCGCTGAACGGCATGAGGCCTTCGACGACAATCCCCATGAGGAGCGAGCCAACGACGTTTACCGTGAAGGTTGCCCACGGAAAGCTTGGCCCGAGCCAGGCCAGCATGGTGACATTGACGAGATGACGGGCGCCTGCACCGATCGCACCGCCGAATATTGCAAGCAGAAGCAGGCGCATGGTCGAACGAGCCTCGTTTTTATTGCATTGGCATCCTCTTAAACTGTTCGCGCGGCCCTGTCGCGGGGCCCGAGGGCCGGGACCGGCCGTTACCGTTCATTCCTTAAGTTGACTTGGAGGGCCGGGCCGGGGCATGTCTGCGCCACATCACAAGGTACACGGCCGGAACCGGGTGGCAGTGTCTCCTGTGGCGACTCGAGGATGCTAGCGAACCCATGGCGACCTATCTGGACTTCGAGAAGCCGATCGCCGAGCTCGAGAGCCGGCTTGCGGAGCTGCGGGCGCTCACCCAGGACGACGAGAGCACCGCGATTACCGAGGAGATCAACAAGCTCCAGGGCCGCGCCGCCCAGCTCCTCGCCGAGACCTATGGCGGGCTCAATCCGTGGCAGAAGACGACGGTCGCGCGCCATCCCGACCGGCCGCACTGCCTCGACTACATCGATCAGCTTATCGAGCGCTTCACGCCGCTCGCCGGCGACCGCTATTTCGCCGAGGATGCGGCGATCATGGGCGGCATCGGCACGTTTCGCGGCCGCTCCGTCGTGGTCATCGGCCACGAGAAGGGCCACGACACTGAGACGCGCATCAAGCACAATTTCGGCATGGCACGCCCCGAGGGTTATCGCAAGGCCGTGCGTCTGATGGACATGGCCGAGCGCTTCGGCCTCCCGGTCGTGACGCTCGTCGATACGGCCGGCGCATACCCGGGGGTCGGTGCGGAGGAACGCGGCCAGGCGGAGGCGATCGCGCGCTCGACGGACCGCTGCCTCTCGCTCGGCGTGCCCATGGTGGCCGTCGTGATCGGCGAGGGCGGCTCCGGCGGTGCCATCGCGATCGCGAGTGCCAACCGTATTCTGATGCTCGAGCACGCCGTGTATACGGTGGCGTCGCCCGAAGCGGCGGCTTCGATCCTGTGGCGCGATTCGACGCGCGCGATCGATGCGGCGACGAGCATGAAGATCACCGCGCAGGATCTCTACGAGCTGGGCGTAATCGACGAGATTGTCACCGAGCCCATTGGCGGCGCGCACCGTGACAAGGAAGGCGCCGTGCGCCGTGCGGGCGATGCCCTCGCCAAGGCTCTTGCTACGTTCGACCGCATGTCGCCCGACGAGATCCGCAAACAGCGCCAGGAGCGCTTCCTGAATATCGGGCGCTCACTGTAGTTCCCGCCCCGCAGCCCGCGGCGCCAAGCTCATCAGATACCCAGCGCCTTGTGGAGCGCGCCGAGCGTCTCGAGCGCGTCGCCACCCGCGTAGATGAACGCATCGACGCCAGCGGCCTGCAGTGCCGTTTCCAGGTCCTTCGGACGGCCGGCGAGATACACGCGATGGGCGCCCGCGGATTTCAGAGCGGCAGCCGTCGCTTCACCAAGCTCGCCATACGAAGCATCAGCTCCGCAGATGCAGGCGATCGTTGCACCGCTGTCCTTGAATGCGCCGGCAGCGGCCGCGGCATCAGCGAGTGGCGCCGACTGGATGGCCCCGATGCCACCAGCGGCCAGGAAGTTGGCGATCCACGTGGCACGCGCACCGTGACTTGCAAGATCGCCGATACACGCGAGGAAGACCTTCGAGGGTGTTTCCGTGCCGACGGCATGAGCCTCCGCCGCTGCGCGCAACTTCTCGAAGGGCTCCGCCAGCCGGCGAACGGCGAGCGGCTTGATGCGGACGGCACCAACGCCACCCAGCGATGGTGGCGTGGGCCAGGGCGCGACCTTGACTCCATCGTCGCCAAGCTTCGGAAAGGCTGACACGCCGGTCATTTCCATGCGACCTGTTGCGAGCTGCTTTGCACGTGCCTCTGCAACCTTGGCAATGTCGTCCTGGATGCGGCCGCTGGTCAGTGCCGCTGCCATGCCGCCCGCGGCTTCGATCTCCTGGAAAAGCTTCCACGCCGTCGCGGCGAGGTCCGCCGTCAAGGCTTCGATCGCGAAGCTGCCGCCCGCGGGATCGAGCACGCGGCCAAGCCAGCTTTCCTCCTGCAGGACGAGATGGGTATTGCGCGCCATGCGCCGCGCGAACTTGTCCGGACGCCCGAGGATCCAAGTAAAGGGCAGGACGGTGATCACTTGCGCGCCGCCCATGGCCGCCGTCGCGCACGCGATCGTGGTGCGGAGCATGTTCACCCACGGATCGTGCTTCGCCATCATGCGCAGCGACGTCTCGGCGCCGAACGTCATCTGCCGAACGGCGTCGCCGGCGCCGCACGCGTCGGCAACCTGCCATACGAGCCGGCGTGCGGCGCGCAGCTTGGCGAGCCCGAGCATCTGGTCAGCATCGACGGCGAGATTGATCGCGATCTTGGGGAGCGCGTCCGCCGGCGCGATGCCTGCTCCATCGAGGGCGCGAAGATAGGCAGCAAGCGTCGCCAGCATTGCGGCCAGCTCCTGCGCCTCGCTGGCGCCGGCCGCATGATAGGGGTGGCCGTCGACGACGAGGGCGGTCAGATGCGGTACACCCAATGCGCTTCCAGCGAGCGCCGCCGCTTCGCCGAGCGCGGCATCGAGCGGCTGACGGAGCGACCCGGTCGTCGCCAGCACGCCGAGAGGATCGGCATTGAGCGCCCCGAGTCTTGCGTTGTCGGAGATGTTCGAGGCCCGCCAGAGTTCGGCCAGGCTCGCGGCTGCCGTTGCCGTCTCCTCGCCGGCTTCGAGCGCGATCGGGCAAACATCCAGCATGACGCCCTTGAGGGCCGTGCCGAGCGTCCCGGCATCGGGCGCGAGGCCGAACCGGCCCGGTGCAGCAATGTGCAACTTGAGGGATGTCGCCCCGCCTTCCAGATCCTCGAGGATCGCAGCGTTGGCGGCGGCTGCATCGGGTTCGGCGTAGATCTGGCGGATGTCCCAGGGCGGACTGACGGTCGCGGCGCAGGCGCCGCGCAGGTATGGCGCCGCACCCGGCTGCTGGCCGGCAAGGCCGCCTGGTGCCTCGGCGCGGCCATAGAGCGGCGCGATCCGGAGGCCATCGGCCGTCCGCGCGACGAGGCGGCGCTCGAAATCGGCCCCCTTGAGCGCCTTTTCCACCAACGCCAGCCATTGTGCCCGCTCGGGGACGGAAAAGCCTTCCATCAGCGCCAGTTCGGTCATCGGTCCGTGGTCCTCAATCGTGCTTTCATCATCCGTAGCGCGTTTGTTGCGCTGCGTTAATCCCTCTGGTGGCCGCGGTGACGCGCACTTGCGCCTCGAGGGGCGGAATGACATCCGGCGCCGCCTGTGGTAGGCAGCCGCAACCCTTTTTTTGCGCCGCACCATGCGGCCTGCACTCGGACCCCTATAAATGGACATCCGCAATATTGCGATCATCGCCCACGTCGATCATGGCAAGACGACGCTCGTCGATGCGCTCCTGAAGCAGTCCGGCGCCTTCCGCGAGAACCAGAAGGTCGCCGAGATGGTCATGGATTCCAATGACCTGGAGCGCGAACGCGGCATCACCATCCTGGCCAAGAATACCTCGATCGTCTGGAACGGCACGCGCATCAATATCGTCGACACGCCGGGTCACGCCGACTTCGGCGGCGAAGTCGAGCGCATCCTCAACATGGTCGACGGTGCCGTGCTGCTGGTGGATGCCTCGGAAGGGCCCCTGCCGCAGACGAAGTTCGTCGTCTCGAAGGCGCTGCGCCAGGGCATCCGCCCGATCGTCGCAATCAACAAGATCGACCGTCCCGACGAGCGCCACAACGATGTGCTCAACGAGATCTTCGATCTCTTTGCAAGCCTCGATGCCACCGATGAGCAGCTCGACTTTCCCGTGCTCTACGGTTCAGGCCGCGATGGCTGGATGGCGACGGATCCCGCCGGTCCCAAGGAGGACCTGAAGCCGCTCTTCGAGCTCATCCTGAAGCACGTGCCCCCCCCCATCGCGGAGGAGGGGCCGTTCCGGATGCTGGCGACGACGCTCGAAGCGGACGCCTATCTCGGACGCATTCTGACCGGGCGCGTCATCTCCGGCTCGCTCAGGCCGAACCAGACGATCAAGGCCATCTCACGCGAGGGCAAGCTCATCGAGACCACGCGGGTGACCAAGGTGCTCGCTTTCCGCGGTCTCGAGCGCACGGCGGTCGACCTGGTCGAGGCGGGCGATATCGTGGCCATTGCGGGCGTCACCGTGGCGACGGTCGCCGATACGCTCTGCGATCCTTCTGTCGATACGCCGATCCCGGCCCAGCCGATCGACCCGCCGACGCTGACCATGACCTTCCGCATCAATGACGGTCCATTCGCCGGCCAGGAAGGCGACAAGGTGCAGAGCCGCGTCATCCGCGACCGCCTCATGAAAGAGTCCGAGCGCAACGTCGCAATCCACATCGCCGAGAACCCGGACAAGGATTCCTACGACGTCTCGGGCCGCGGCGAGCTGCAGCTCGGCGTGCTCATCGAGAACATGCGCCGCGAGGGCTTCGAGCTGACCGTCTCGCGGCCTCGTGTAGTCTACAACTCGGACGAGACCACGGGCCAGCGCCTGGAGCCCATCGAGGAAGTGATCATCGACGTCGACGAGCAGCACTCGGGAGTCGTCGTGCAGAAGCTCTCCGAGAGGAAGGGCGAGCTGCGCGAAATGCGCCCCTCGGGCGGCGGACGCACGCGCCTCGTGTTCAATGTGCCAACGCGCGGGCTCATCGGCTATCAGGGCGAGCTGCTGACCGACACGCGCGGCACCGCGGTCATGAACCGGCTCTTTCACAGCTACGCACCCTTCAAGGGCGAGATCCCGGGCCGCCGCACCGGCGTGCTCATCTCGAACAGCGCCGGCGAGGCGACGGCTTACTCGCTCTTCTATCTTCAGGAGCGCGGCGCGATGATGATCGACCCGCAGATGCGTGTCTACGAAGGCATGATCGTCGGCGAGCACAGCCGCGAGAACGATCTCGTCGTCAATGTCGTGCAGGGGAAGAAGCTCTCGAATGTGCGCGCCGCCGGCAAGGACGACGCGTTGCTTTTGACGCCGCCGCTGCGCATGACGCTCGAGCGCGCCATGAGCTACATCACAGACGACGAGCTCGTCGAGGTGACGCCGAAGACGATCCGCCTGCGCAAACGCTGGCTCGATCCCCACGTGCGCAAGAAGATGGAGCGCACACAGGAAGCCGTTTAGGTCAGCTCGGATATCCCC
>CAUJKI010000234.1 GCA_963205015.1 Pseudomonadota bacterium | reverse complement strand
ATCGAAGCCGTTCTCCTTGGCGAGCGCGCGCACGATGATCGCACCGGCGGAGGCCATGCCGATGACGCCGATCTTCTTGCCCTTGGTGTCGGCCATCGTCTTGATCGGGCTGTCGACGGGCACCGCGACGCCATAGATATTGCCCTGATAGGCCGTATAGAACGTCTTCAGCTTGGCGCCCTGGTTGCGCATCACGGCAACGGGCTCGACGGACGGGAGCGCCAGGAGTGTCTCGCCGGTGGCGACGAACTTCGCGCAGTCACCCGAACCCGGCAGCGGGACGAGTTCGACCGAGACGCCCATCTTCTCGTACCAGCCGAGTTTCGTTGCGATGGCGAACGGGGCCGCTGCCGAGCTGATCGTGCGTGCGCACCAGCCGACGCGCACTTTCGTCTGGGCCTCCGCGGCGGTGACTGCCAGCAGGCTCGCGACGCCCGCGACTGCCACGGCCAATCCGAGAACTCTCTTCATGCCTTACCTCCCTTTTCCGATGAGTTTGCCGTTTCCTCGCCCGTGTTCACGGTCTCCCAGAAGAGGAGGCGCCGACGAGCCAGCGTGACGATGCCGTTCAGGCAAAGCCCGAGCAGCGACAGGATCAGCAGGATCGAGAACTGCCCTGCGACGTCCATGTTGAAGTTCATTGCCTGGATCAGCATCCCAAGGCCCTTCTCCGCGCCGACGAACTCGGCGACGATCGCCCCGATGAGCGCGAATATCATCGCGATTTCGAGGCCGGCGAAGATGTAAGGGAGTGCGTTCGGAAGCTGCAGCATGAAGAAAATCTGGGTCCGCGAGGCGGCGAGCGAGCGCATCAGGTTGATGCGGTCCTCCTCGGCCGAGCGCAGGCCGACGATCGTGTTGACCATCAGCGGGAAGAAGGCGACGAGCGCCGCATTGATCACCTTCGAGGTGAGCCCGAGGCCGAACCAGACGATGATCAGCGGTGCGAGCGCCACCTTCGGCATCGCCTGGAACATGACGATGAAGGGATAGAGGAAGTATTCGACCTTGCGGCTCAGCGCGACGATGGTGCCGAGGATGAAGGCGAGTATGGTGCCGACGAGGAATCCGAGCAGCGTCTCGGTCAGCGTGACCATGAAGTGCTCGGGATAGACGTTGGTCTTGATGCCGTTGTACATCGCCGTGAAGATGCGGAGCGGCGCCGGCAGGATGTACTCAGGAACACCGGTCAGCCTGACCAGCACTTCCCACACGACGAGCACGGCCGCGATCAGCAGCAGTCTCAAGGCGAAATTCTTGGCGCTGCCCATCAGTCCAATCCTCCGTCGGCGTTGAGCGCAACGCGGATGCGTTTCACGTAGGCGCCGAAGGCCTCTGTATTCATGACCTCCAGTGGCCGGGGCCGCGGCAGGTCGACTTTGAAGACGTCTCCGATCTTGCCGGGGCGCGCCGTCATCACGATCACCCGGTCGGCGAGGTAGACCGCTTCCGAGGTCGAGTGCGTGATGAAGAGGATGGTCTTGCCGCTTTCCATCCAGATACGCTGCAGCTCGACGTTCATGGTCTCGCGTGTCATGGCATCGAGGGCGCCGAAGGGCTCGTCCATGAGCAGGATCGCGGGGTCGTGGATGAGGGCGCGGATGATGCCGACGCGCTGCTGCATGCCGCCGGAAAGCTCGCGCGGATAGCGGTTCTCGAAGCCTTCGAGGCCGACGAGCCGGATGAGGTCCATGGCCCGCTTGCGCATCTTCTCCTTGTCGAGCTTCTGGACGTCCGCGGGCAGCAGGACATTGCCGAGCACGGTGCGCCACGGGAAGAGAACCGGCGTCTGGAAAACGACGCCGATGTCGCGCCGCGCGCCGCGGATGGCTGTTCCGTTGAGGGTCGCCTGTCCCTCGGTCGGCGGCAGCAGCCCTGCGAGGATCTTGAGCAGCGTGGACTTGCCGCAGCCCGAAGGTCCGACGATTGAGATGAACTCGCCGTTGGCGATTGAGAAGCTGATGTCGGAAAGAGCGAGGACGCCGGTGTCCTTTGCTCCGTAGGTAAGCGAAAGGCGATCGACAGCGATTACGTCGCGGTCTGCGGATGTGCCTGCGCGAGCCGTTCGCGCAGCGCTATTCATTTCATTCAAAAGTCGTTCCTCCCGAGAACGGCGAACTCCCGGTACTATGTTTTTTGTTGTCGTTGTCTGCTTGGACGCCTGATTGCAGCGTCCATACCGGGCAATTGTCTTAGTGCTCCTTGTACGCAAAAAGGGGGGGCTGGCAAGGGGCAATGAGCGTGCGGGAACGGAGCGAATTCAAAAAGGTTGATGGCGCCCGGCTCTTGCGCCGATCATGGGCACCTGCGGAAGACGTGCGCCGATAAACCTGGAGAGTTCTCAGATATGTCAAACGAATTTGCCTGGCTCGGCGCTGCCGAGATCGCCGCGCTCATCAGAGACCGCAAGGCCTCCGCACGCGAGGTCATGCAGTCGATGCTGGCGCGCGCGGAAAAGGCGCAGGCCGCGCTCAACTGCTTCATTACGATCTGCGCCGATGAGGCGCTCCGCGATGCCAGGGCTGCCGACGAAGCTGTCGCGCGCGGCGAAGCCCTTGGCCCGCTTCACGGTGTGCCGTTGCACGCGAAGGACCTCGTAAACACCAAGGGTGTGCGCACGACCTTCGCCTCGCTCATGTATGCGGACAATATTCCTGCCAACGATGCCGTCGCCGTCGCGCGTCTCAAGGCAGCCGGCGCGATCCTCATGGGCAAGACCACGACACCGGAGTTCGGGCACATGCCCTTCACCGAGGCGCCGCTCTTCGGCCGCACGTGCAATCCCTATGACCCGCGCCGTACGAGCGGTGGTTCCTCGGGCGGCGCTGCTGCTGCCATGGCTGTCGGCGTCGGTCCGCTCGCCATCGCCACGGATGCGGGCGGCTCGACGCGCATTCCCGCGGCGTGTTGCGGCGTCGTCGGCTTCAAGCAATCGCTCGGCCTCGTCCCGCACGACATGGCGCCCGACACTTTCGGCAACATGTCCTACATCACGCCAACGACGCGCACTGTCATGGATACGGCGCTCATGCTCGAGGCCATGGGCGGAGCCGACCCGAGCGACATCCACTCTTTCGGCGCCTCGACCGAAGGTCTCGTCGCAGCAGCGCGCGGGGAAGGCGATCTCAAAGGCCTGCGCATTGCCTGGCGGCCTTACGTCGGCAATACGGTCGTCGATAGCGAGGTGCTTCATCGCTGCGAGCAGGTCGCCGATGCTCTAGGCGATCTCGGCGCCATCGTCGAGCCCATGGGCGACGACATGGAGCCTACCGAGCCCATGTGGCTCGTCGTCTCGACTGCGCTTTGGAATGCGCGCTTCGCCGATCAGCTTCCGAAGTGGCGCGACAAGATGAGCCCGACGCTCGTGCGGCAGATGGCGGGTGGCGGTCAGCATACGGCCGAGATGCTCGCGCGGGCCGCGCTCCAGCGCACGGCCATCTACCGCAAGGTGCAGGGCTGGTTCGACCGCTACGATCTCATCCTCATGCCGACGCTCTCGCGCACCGCGCTGCCGATCGAGGAGCGGCTGTTCGATCCCATCGAGATCGAAGGGAAGATTGCGGGTTCCATTCGCAAAGCCTGGTACCCCTACACGCATCCTTTCAATCTGACTGGCAATCCGGCGGTGACCGTGCCCGCGGGATTGCATCCGGATGGGCTGCCCATCGCGGTGCAGTTTGTTGCGCGTCGCGGCGCCGACGCCGCCCTGCTCCGCGCCGCTGCGATCTTTGAGCGCGCGCATCCGTGGGATGAGATCAGGCCGAAGGTGGCGGGATTGGAGTGAGTGGATCGCGCCTGCGGGGCGAGCGAGGCTATCCTCGCGCTCCATCGGGAGGGACACCCACCCGGACCGTCCGGCTTTATGACTTTGTCATTCGCGGGCGAGTGCCCCGCTGTCCCTTCTCCCCGCTTGCGGGGAGAGGGTCAGGGTGAGGGCGGGAATTTGTGAGACGTTTGCGTATGCCGCTGCCCCTCATCCTAACCTTCTCGTCGCGCCAGAGGCGCGCTTCCAGCGCGACAAGAACGGGGAGAAAGGATGACGATGCGCTCGCGGCTCGCCCGAGCGACAAAAAGGCAGGGGTTCCGGGGGTATCCCCGAGCGGGTTACAGGGCGGCTGCCCTGTTCGCGTCGAAGATGCGATTTGCTAGCGATGGCCTCGACTCGTCAGGCCCGCTTGCATCTTCTCGAGTGCGGCGCGGAGGCCTTCGTCGGCGACGGCGGCGACCATCGGCGCGGTTTCGCTGCGATCGAACGCCCGGCGGGTTGGCTGGGCCGCGGGCACAGGCGGAAGCGCGCCCTCGACAGGCGCCTGTATGATGCGCAACTCGGCGACGGCACGATAGCCGAAGTGGCTGTTGATGCGTTCGATGATCTGGCGGGCGCGATACTGCACATCGATGCCACGGCCGAGGTCGACGCGCAGGACGAGGGTCGCGCCCTGCCGCTCGGGTCCGCTCTCGTCGTCTGTCTCATGGCCACCACGAGGCCATTTGAGGCGGTCGGGCGAGGTGTAGCGCGCTAGGTCCTTGCCGACGATCCCGGCCCAGTCCGTGAGCAGGGCTGCTGTCGAAAAACCAAAGCGCTCGAAGGCCTTACGGGTAAGGCCCGGCACCATGCTACCGACTGCCTTGGCGGCGAACTTGCCCTTGCCGGGCGCGGAAATGCGTGAAACTTGCGACATTTACGGAACTCTGCTCGTTAAGAGCGCCCCCGCTCGGTTCCCATTCGGTCGAGTCGTGCTTAACATCGGGTTAATGATTCGGGGCGCGCGCCAGGGGCGATCGCATGACCGCTGCGGCAAGACTGCAACACATCTGGCCGGCGCCCGGACCGAGCACCGTCGCGGCGCTGCTCGACTGGTACGAGCGCGAGCGCCGGGATCTTCCCTGGCGGATGGCACCGGGCGAGGCGGTGGATCCTTATCGCGTCTGGCTGAGCGAGATCATGCTCCAGCAGACCACGGTTAAGACGGTCACGCCCTACTACCTGAAATTCCTCGCGCGTTGGCCGGACGTGGCATCGCTGGCGGCGGCGCCGCTTGATGATGTGCTCGCGGCCTGGGCGGGCCTCGGCTACTACAGCCGCGCGCGCAACCTGCACGCCTGCGCGCGCGCGATCGTCGCGCAGTACGGTGGTGAGTTCCCGGACACGGAGGCCGCGCTCGGCGAACTGCCGGGTATTG
Organism: Pseudomonadota bacterium; assembly: GCA_963205015.1. Taxonomy (GTDB): domain Bacteria; phylum Pseudomonadota; class Alphaproteobacteria; order Rhizobiales; family Hyphomicrobiaceae. The sequence goes on along the minus strand of CAUJKI010000234.1, from coordinate 9,594 downwards.
GCCCCTACACGGCGGCCGCCATTGCCGCGATCGCCTTCGGCCGCCGTGCAACGCCCGTCGATGGCAACATCGAGCGCGTCATCGCGCGGCTCTTTGCGGTTGCCGAGCCGGTCCCGGGTGCGAAGGCCGAGCTCCGTCGCCTCGCGGCGTCTCTCACGCCGAAGAAGCGTGCCGGCGACTATGCGCAGGCCATGATGGATCTCGGCGCGAGCATCTGCACACCGCGCCGGCCTTCATGTCTCGTCTGTCCGATCGAGCGCCACTGCGCCGCGCATGCCATGGCCATCGAAGCCAGCCTGCCTGCGCGCGCGATCAAGAAGCCGCGGCCTGAGCGCTTCGGCACGGCTTTCCTCGTGATCAGCGAAGGCGGCCGCATTCTGCTGCGCCAGCGCCCGCCGACAGGGCTGCTCGCGAGCATGCTCGAAGTGCCCTCGACGGAGTGGACGGAGATGCGGCCCGTGGCCAAGGATGCGCTGCGCCGTGCGCCCCTGCGCGGCGACTGGTGGCCGGTCGTCGGCACCGTCGTCCATATCTTCACGCACTTCCGCCTCGAGCTGACGGTCTACCGCGCTCTGGTGCGCGATGAGGCGGTCGTCGACCTCTGGGCCGAGCCTGAGCGCTGCCGCTGGGTGCATCGCCGCGACCTCGACGACGTCGCGCTCCCGAGCGTCATGCGCAAGGTCATCGCGCACGGGATGGCGTGAGAGGCGAAGGCCTCCATCACCCGACCGGGTGACGCCCGCTCCGGCAAATCCTGCTTTGCTGACCATGGACGATCGGTCGTTGGCCGAGCGATCTCGCCATGAGTTTTGGTCAGTCACTCACAGCAGGTCGGCGACATGCCAGGCATTGCGCGGTGGTTCCCCCGCCAGCTCGCAGTCATCTTGCTCGTCCTCGCTCCATGGGCCGCCGGTGCGGCCCATGCGGGTGAACTCGACGGCTGTGCAAATGCCGCCGATCCGGACGAGGCCCTGGCTGCGTGCTCAGTGGTCATCGACTCGGCGTGGGCGAGCGACGAACAGCTCGTGCAAGCCTTCAACAACAGAGCCAACGCACTGAGCTTCCAAGGGCGGACGAGCGCCGCGATCGACGACTATAGCCGCGCGCTCGCGCTCGCACCTCACTACGTCAACGCGCTGTACAATCGCGCCTCTCTTCTTCTGGAGCTCGGTGATCTTGCTCAGGCCATCCGTGATTTCGACGCAGTTCTGCAACTCGCGCCGCATCGCGTCGACGCCATGAACAATCGCGCGCTCGCGCTTCTAAGAGCCGAACGCCATGACGAGGCGATTGCCGGATTTTCTGAAGCATTGCGGTCCGATCCGGGCAATGCTTACGCGTACAACAATCGCGGCGTCGCATGGCGGCGGAAGAACGACCTCGCGCGTGCTGAGGCCGACTTCAGTGCTGCTATCAGTCTCCTGCCTGAGTACACCGGTGCTCTGAACAATCGCGGTGAGATCCATATGCAGGAAGACCGGTTGGACCGGGCAGCGGCGGATTTCCGTCGCGTGCTGGCCATCGATCCGGGCCACGCTGCCGCCAGAAGGAATTTGCAAGCTCTGTCGGAGCGCCTCGCCACGCGCCGATGATCGGAGCCTGAATAGAACGTCGTTCATATTGCTTGGTGCTGGCACGGTGTCGCGATGGCGGCCCAAAAATTCGCACGATCTCCAGGCTCTCCGTTTGCGGCAACTTGCCATGCAAGCCCGGCAAGTCGATGATCGCCTGAACCTCCTGCCCGTGCCGACTGGTCAGTACGAGAGGTGTTCTTTGCCGATTACGATCGAGTATTCCGATAGTCTTCTCGACGCTATCTACGATACGGCAACTGAGCCGGAGCTGTGGCCGTCCGTGTTGACACAGATCGCCGATCTTACGGGTAGCCAGGGCGGCATTCTGTTCGGTCAATCATTCGGCGCTCGCCGAGTCTATTTCGACTACAACGGCCGCCTGAGCGGGGAATGCAATCAGGCTTACAAGGAGCGGCACGTTCAGAACCCTTGGAACGATGCCATGCAGAGGCAGCCCGTTGGCCGGGTTGTTCTATCGGATGAGGTGGTTTCACTAGCCAGCCTGCAACCGACGCTCTTCTACGATGAAGTGTTGCGGCCGCAGGATGTCGCGCACAATGTCATGATTGCGCTCGCCGCACGCGACGATTTCTGCGTCGCTTTCAACCTGTGTCGCAGCACCAGACAGGGTCAAGTCAGTGCAGAGCAGCAAGAGAGTATGGGGAAACTCGTTCCTCACCTGCGCCGCGCGATCGGACTTGCCTACCGGATCGAGGGCTACCGCGCGTTGCGGGCCGGTCAGTACCACGTGCTGGATCGCTTGGCCGTCGGCGTCGTGCTTCTCGACCGCCGCTCGCGCGTTCTCTACGCGAGCGCGGCAGCGCGGGCCTACGATACAGCGGATGGCCCACTGAGCCTGCGAAGAAATTCCATCACGGCACGCTCTCCCTCGCACGCACAGCGCCTTGCCGCACTCATCAGCGCGGCGTTGCTTGGGGCGCCGTCAGCCTCCATGAGTATCCCGCGGTCGGACGACGGTCGGCTGCTGACCATTCTCGTCATTTCCGCACGAGGGAAGGATGTTGGTCGCCTGGGCGATCTCCATCTGCCGGACGCGGCCGTCATGCTTTTCATCGTCGATCCGGCCAATCGTTTCGGCATTCCCCCGGCATGGCTCATGGATGCCTATGGCCTGACGCACGGCGAGACGCGCGTCGCGCTCGCAGTCTCGTCGGGCCTCAGTATTCCCGAGACGGCCCAGCAGCTTCGTCTGTCGCCGAATACCATCAAGACGCACTTGCGGCGCGTCTTTGCGAAGACGGGGACCAACCGTCAGGCCGAGCTCGCGCAGCTGATGACCTCGATTGGTCTGATTTCCGGCCTGGGTGGGGCGGATAACGCCTCATAGTCCCGCGCGGCGTGCCGGCGCGGAAAGCCCTACCTCTGCGCCATTATCACCGCCTCGGGCGGCGTATGTGCCCAGGCATTGCCGCTCTGGCCGAGCCTGTGGCCGACCTCGAACAGCGGCCGCATGTAAGCAGGGTCGAAGGCCTTGGTGCTCTTGACGTTGAAGCTCGTCGGGATCGAGGCGAGCCGGAACGCGGCGCCGTCCCGCACCGCCGTGGCGTAGATCTGGTTCAGGTCGCCCATGCCCTGGTTCTTCGTGAGCGTGAAAAGCGAGCGCGCGCTGATTGCCAGCACGTTCGACTGCACGGCCTCGTACTCGGGGCCGATCTTGCCGTTGCGGACAACGTAGATCGTGCGCTGCGGCGGCTTCGCATAGAGTTTGTCGAACGTCTTCAGCGAGAACTGTGCGGGCGCCAGGAAGACCTGCCGCGTCGGGCCACCGTCGACGTGCATCTCCTCGAAGACCTTGTCGCCGATGCGCACCTTGACATGCACCGGGGGAAAAATGCCGGGCAATGATGCCGAGGCGAGCAGCACGTCGCGGAAAAGCTGGGCTGCTTCGGGATCGTTCCCGGCGGCGACGGCGATCTCGCCCATGTTCCAGATCACCTGACGCTGTGCGTCGAGATTGGTCGTGCCGATCAGGAGCAGGCGGCCGTTGCGGTATTCCTGCGCGATCTCGGCCAGCATACGCCGGTCGACGTGCTTGGCGATCAGGCTGCGCAACGGCGTCGAATCCGCAAGCGCGTCGGCGCCGAGGAGGCCGGCCAGCACCTGCGGCGTCGCAACGGAGCTCGAGTCGAAGTTGTTCCAGAGCTCGGCAAGCTGGGCATCGTAGCGAGGGCCGAGATAAGCGTAGGGCGCAATGAGCGCGCCGGCGCTGACGCCCGTCACGACCTCGAAGCGCGGTCGGTCGCCGCGTTTTGACCACCCCGTGAGCAGGCCGGCGCCGAACGCGCCATCGTCGGCGCCGCCGGAGAGGGCGAGGTACTCCACGTGGGGCCGGCCGTTCCGCATCGTGGCGCCGGCGGCCATGCGCTGCACGCTCGGCATATGCGTCCGCACGAACGCGATGATGTCCTTTGGCACCTCATCGCCCCAGAAGCGGGTGGCGCCCGTGATCGGCACCTTCGCTTCCGACACCAGCGCGGCCGGCACGGGATGGCGCTCGGTGCGCGCGCACGCCCCCGCCGCGACGGCGATCAAGCCAATGGCAATGACGCGACTCAGTACGGAGCGACGCAACCTTACAACCCCCGCAACACCCACCTGTCCCGATGAAGCGGCGCCAGCATAGTCGATCGGGCGGCTCCCGGAACAGTCTGTCCCCATCTTTGCGCGCAATGAGCCACAACGTGGTCGGCCGGCCACAGGGTGCATTCCCAGGCCCCATGCCCATATGCGGAACATGGGCAAGTCCGAAGGCTTCGGGATTGCCGTGGGCATCGCCGTCGGCGTGCCCATTGGCATGATGCTGGACAATATCGCCGCCGGCATCGCGATCGGCATCGCACTGACGATCGCGGCCGGCTTCGTCTTCCGGCGTTGACTAAAGCAACGGACTTGAAATTCACCTCATTCGAGGCTGGGTGGGGAGTGAATTTCAAGTCCAAAGTTGCTTTAGAATACTATGACTCTAAAGCGTCCTTGGACCTTAAATGCGACTTTGAGGTCCGCCCAGGCGTGGGTCGCATTTAAGGTCCGACGCTTTAGCCTATCAGCGCCCGTGCAACGGCGGCGAAGGCTGGCAGGGTGACCGGATCATTGTTCACGTTGCCTGCCGCGTGGTGCGAGGCATAGCGGGCGATAACGACCTCGGCCTTGGGGTCGATGTAGATCGACTGGCCATGGATGCCGCGCGCCATGTAGACGCCGTGCGGGTCGTGGCTCACCCACCACTGATTGCGGTAGGACCAGCCGGGCAGCGTCGGGTAGCCGGCGGGAGCGAACTTCTTCGGATCGGCGCCCTTGGCGATGTCGTCGACGACGTGGGCGGGGACGATCTGGCGACCGTTGAACTGGCCGCGGTTGCGCATGACCTCGCCGAAGCGGGCAAGATCGCGCGTCGTCGTGTTGAGGCCGCCGCCACCACTTTCGATGCCGAGGCGGTCGACGGTGTAGTGCGCGTCCTCCTCTGCCCCCATGGGCTGCCAGAGGCGTGTCGAGATGAGCTCCGACAGCGACTGGCCCGTGGTGCGCCGGATGATCCATGCAAGCACGTCGGTGTTGACGGTCTTGTAGGCAAAGACCTCGCCGTGCTCGCCCTTCTTCTGCTGGGTCGTAAGGTATTCGAGCAGCGAGGTCGGCGGCTTGCCGGGCTCCGGCGGTGCCATGCCGTTGGCGCGGCGCATGGGCCAGATGTCCGAGTTCGGATCCGGATAGACCTCCGTATATTTGAGGCCCGTGGTCATATCCATGACCTGGTTCACCGTCGCATCGCCGAAGGCACTCTTGGCAAGCTCGGGCACATAGGCCGACACGGGCGCCTTGGGATCGATCTTGCCTTCGGCAACCAGCATTCCCGCGAGCGTGCCGGTGAACGATTTCGTCACCGACATGGCGAGGTGCTGCTTGTGCGGTTTCAGCGCACCGAAGTAGCGCTCGAAGACAAGACGCCCGCGATGCAGGACAACGATCCCGTCGGCATAGGTTTCTGCGAGCGCCTGATCGAAGGTGATCGCGCGGCCGTCCATGGTCGTCGCCTTGACCTTGCCGAGGTCCTGCTCGTCGCGCGGCAGGACGGACGCCGGTCCCGTCCCGCGCCAGACGTTGATGGTCGGCACGAGCTGGCGAATGTTGCTCCAGGCCCAGCGAAGCTCGGGGAAGCTGCGGAAGCGGCCGTCGGCGAACGTGATGGCCTTCTCGGGCGGCGGCGGGAAGCCGGTCATCCAGCCGAGTGTTACGGGATCGCTGTCGGCGGCGTTCGGCGGCGTTGCGGGTTTGGTGGTCATCAGCAGGTCCTTTCACTCGGTAGGATGATTGTGGATCGGCCTAGGCGCTGCGGCTGGTGTTCTTGATCTGGGGCACTTCGGGGGCGTCATTGGCCCATCTCAACCCCTTGTAGTTGAAGCCCTCTGCGATCGTCGGCTTCACGATCTCGAAATAGGGCGAGAGGTCAAAGTCGGCGGGTGCATAGAGGCTGTGATGTCGGATGTGCAGGATCTCGTTGCGGCGATGGCGGGTGACGCCGCCTTCCTCGTCTCGCAAGCGCTCGATGCGCGGCAGGATCGGATAGGCAATGCGGCCGAAGGCCTCCGCGATGACCGTCGAGCAGATCGTGCGTGTCGGCTCGCCGGAGCCGAGGGCGATCATGCGGCGGCGCCAGCGGGTCGGTATCGGTGGCGTCGGCAGCAGGTAGCGCGCCAGATCGAAGATGTTGCGCATGTCGTACTGGGAGCCGATGCGCGAAATCATGAACTCGACGAGTGTATCGCGATCCGCCTCGGTGAGGCCGACGGGGCGGCAGATGCGCGTGTGGAACCGCTCGTACTTCTCAAGCGGTATCGAAACGCAGCCTTCGGTGCCCGTCACCTCGATGAGCACGTGCGGATCGCTGCCGTCGGCCGGTGGCTCCAGCGCATCGCCGACGTAGAGCGCGGCGTGCGACCATGTCGACTGCGTCAGGTACTTGATGGCCGTCGAGATCGTGCTGCTGCCGGCCACGAGAAGCACGTCGCCCGTCCTGAGCGTGCGCCGCAGCGCGCGCCGGTCAGCGGGGATATACGGCGCCTCGCCCGGTTCTTCGCTCTCGAGGCGGCTGGCGAGCCAGCGTCCGAATCGGTCGAGAATGGTATTGAAAGCCGTCATGGGTTCTATGCAGTCGAGCTGGTTCAGGTCTCAAGGGCGCGATCATAAACGCGCTTGGCGCCTCGGCGTCCACCGCCAACATGCCTCACTATTGGTTCAACGCACCTGCGCACGCTTCACCAGCAGGGCGAGCGGGATCGCCGAGAGCGATATCAGCGTGTAGATGTAGAATACGTTCGTGTAGGCGATCAGGGCCGCCTGCCGGTTGATCTCCTTGGATAGCGACGCGAGGCCCGAGAGCGTCTCGACATTCCATGCGCCCATGGCCGGCCCGAGCAGGTGCTGCTTGCTGTAGGGTGTGACGTTCTCGACGAGGCGGCTGTAGTTGGCGCCCGTGGCCCGCACAACTTCGGCGACGCAAACCGAAATGAAGAAGCTTGAGGCGATGTTGCGGGTGAGATGGAAGATGGATGTGGCCTCCGCGCGTGAAGACGCGGGCAGAGTCCAGAAGGCGGTAGTCGCAATCGGCGCCCAGATCAGGCCGACCGCCGTGCCCTGCAGGAAGGCATTGATTGCGAAGGTCCCGAAGTCGGCGTCGAGCGTGATCGCCATGAGCCACATGCCCGAGAGGATCTGCACGCCGAAGCCGATGACCATCGTCACGCGCGGATCGAGGCGCCCCATCATCATCACCAGGAAGAAGCCGGCTGCGACGCCGACGCCGCGCCAGCCGACCATGATGCCGATGAGGCGGTCGGTGTAGCCGAGGTGCGCCTGGAGTAGCGGCGGCAGCAGGACCATGGGCGTGAAGTTCACCATGCCAAACATCCCGACGAGCAGCAGGCCGAGGGCGAAATTGCGGTCGAGCAGGATGCGCAGATCGAGGAACGGGTTCCTTGCCGTGAGGCTGTGAGCAATGAAGACGTAGAAGGCAATGGCGCCGACGAAGGTTGCGACGATGATCTCGTTCGACTCGAACCAGTCGAGCCGCTGGCCGCGTGCGAGAATGATCTGCATCGCCGCGACCGCGACCGAAAGCGAGAGAAAGCCCGTCCAGTCGAGCGATGTCGGGTGGCGTTCATCCTCCTCGGGCAGGATCAGGCGCGTTCCGATCGTGGCGAGCATCGCGACGGGCACGATCATGTAGAAGCCCCATCGCCAGCCGTAGTAGTCGGAGAGCACGCCCGCGAGCATCGGCCCGATGATCGGGCCCGCCGTGTTCGCCATGCCGAATACGGCGATGGCCCATGCGTGCTGACGGCGCGGAAAGACATCCAGAATGAGTGTTTGCCCAAGCGGAAGAAGGGGTGCACCGGCCGCGCCCTGCAGCACGCGCCAGAGCACGAGGTCGTCGAGGCCGCGCGCAAGCCCGCAGAGAAGCGAGGCGGTCGTGAAACCCGCGAGGCTCCACACCATGACCGTGCGTCGGCCGAACGAGGCGATGAGCCAGCCCGTCATCGGCGTGACGACGGCTGTCGCGAGGATGTTGAAGGTGACCGTCCAGGAGATTTCGTCCTGGGTGGCGGCCATGGCGCCCTGCATCTGCGGCAGGATCGCCGTCGCGGTGAAAGTCGCTGCATTGTAGGCGGCCGAGCTCAGCACCACCACGAACAGCACGAGCTGACGGCGGGCAGCCGTCAACTCGATCGCCGGGACGTCATGCCCCGTTGTGGTGGTCATGGGGCGAGCCCCCGCGTTGGCCTCTGGTCGTCCTCCGGCCGCCTCAACGCAGCGGGAAGCCGAGGGCGCGGAAGGCGTCCTTCATACGGTCGCGGCCGGTGAGCGCGTTGAGCTTGGCCATGCGGTTGATGACGCGCTGTGTCCACGTGTAGGCGGACATCTCGTGGCGGCGCGAGAAGGCCTCGAGCCGTTTGTCGTAGGCGGCGCGCCCCTCCGCCTCCGCGGCCGTCGAATAGCGGTCGTGATGCAGTACGACCTCCTGCGGCAGGCGCGGCTTCACTTCGCCCGCCGCCTCGGGCTTCGCATAGCCGATGCAGAGGCCGAACACCGGGCCGGCGCCGGACGGCAGCTCCAGAAGCTCCGCGACCCGCGTGACGTTGTTCCGCAGGGCGCCAATGTAGACGGTCGAAAGGCCGAGCGACTCCGCCGCGATGACCGCATTCTGCGCCGCCATGGCCGCGTCGATACACGCGACGAGGAAGGCGTCGAGATAGGGCATCACCTCGAGCGTCGTGCCCTCGGCCTTCCCGAGACGCTCGTTGCGCGAGAGGTCGGCGATGAACACGAGGAATATCGGGCACTCGATGATGTGCTTCTGTCCGCTCGCGATCTCGGCGAGCACCTTTCGCTTCCCGGGGTCGGAGACTTCCATCACCGACCAGGTCTGGAGATTCGAGCTTGTCGCCGCGGACTGTGCGGCGGCGATGAGGATTTCGAGCGTTCCCGGCGGTGGAGGGTCGGTGAGATAGCCGCGTACGGAGCGGTGATTCATCAGGCTCGCGATGACGCCGTTCCAAGGGAGCTGGCCCGGCTTGGGCTCAGTGCCGTAGCGGGCGGCGAGCGCACGCCCTTGCGCCGAGGCCGGCGGATCAATCGCATTCATGGGCTTTTTCCCGGGGCTTTTCCTGGATGCGGTGGGGGCTTTGTCCGGTCATATACGAGCAGACCGTTCCACCATTGTCCACCGCTCAGGGCCCTCGTCAGGCCTTGCGCATGGCTGCCAGACCGCGATCGAGGTCCGCTATGATATCGGCCGGCGCTTCGAGACCCACGGAGAGGCGAATCATGCCGTCGCTGATGCCGAGTTCGGCGCGGGCTTCGGGCTTCAGGCGTTGGTGCGTCGTCGTCGCAGGATGCGTGACGATGCTCTTGGCGTCGCCGAGATTGTTCGAGATTTTGATGATCCTGAGCGCATTCAAAAAGCGGAAGGCCGCTTCCTTGCCGCCTGCGACCTCAAACGTGACGA
>CAUJKI010000233.1 GCA_963205015.1 Pseudomonadota bacterium | reverse complement strand
CACAAGCCGGAAGAGATCATCGGCAAGCTGCGTGAAGCGGAGATCGTGCTGGCGCAGGGCGGAACGGTGGCGGATGCATGTCGCCGGATTGGCGTCACCGAGCAGAGCTACTACCGCTGGCGCAAAGAGTATGGCGGCCTGTGTCAGTGGGCGTGTAATTCTCCGCAATAGTGGGCTTTGAAAATTCCCTGAGTGTTGGACCTGATTGCCCAACGAGCCGGGGTTAACCCCGGCTCGTTGGGCAAAGCCAAAATCGGCGCGAGAAGTCTCCCCATGGGAGGCGGTGCCGATGATCCGACTTGGAGAAGCCATGATGATACTTGAGTTGCACCGACAGGGGCTGTCGGTGACGGCGATTGCACGCCGAACGGGGCGCGATCCAAAGACTGTGCGCAAATACGTTGAGCGCGGCGTCGAGATGCCGGTGTACGGTCCGCGAACGACGGGCCGGCCGAGCAAGATCGCGCCCTATATGGAGTTCCTGCGCGAGCGGGTGACGGCGTTCCCCGACCTGACGGCCTCTCGGCTGACCCGCGAGATCAGGGAGATGGGCTATGCCGGCGCCTACACGGCGGTGAAGCGCTATCTGGCGGCGATCCGGCCCGATTACGATCCCAAGCCCTATGAGATCCGCTTCGAGACCAAGGCCGGCGTACAAGGCCAGGTCGACTTCGCCCGCTTCGTCGTCGAGTTCACCGACGAGCCGGGCGTGGTGCGGATCGTGTGGCTGTTCAGCCTGGTGCTGGGTTACTCGCGCTTCCTGTTCGCCCGCTATGTGCTGCACCAGGATCTGCAGACGCTGCTGCGTTGTCACATGCAGGCCTTCGAGGCGCTGGGCGGTGTGCCGATCGAGATCCTTTACGACCGGATGAAGACGGCGGTGACTGGCGAGGACGACCAGGGCCACATCATCTACAACAGCTCGCTGCTGGCGCTGGCGAAGCACTACCGCTTCCAGCCCCGCGCGTGCCGCCCCTATCGCGCCAAGACGAAGGGGAAGGTAGAGCGGCCATTCCGCTATATCCGCGAGGACTTCTTCCTGGGGCGCAGCTTCCGCAACATGGAGGACCTCAACGCCCAGCTCATCGACTGGCTCGACACCGTCGCCAATGCGCGGGTGCACGGCACGACCCAGCGCGTCGTGGCCGAGGCCTTCGCCGAAGAGCAGGAAGAGCTGCAACGCCTGCCCGAGCACCGCTTCAACGCTGTCCTGAAGCTCGAGCGGCGGGTCAGCCACGACGGACTCGTGGCGGTCGGCGGCAACTACTACAGCGTGCCCGACCGGACGCGCCGGATCGTAGAGATCGAGCAGTTGCCGGACCTGGTCCGCATCATCGACCGCGGCATCGTCGTTGCTGAACACCCCGTGCTGGAAGGGCGCCGGCAATATCGCATCGACCGGCGCCATCGCACCGGACGGCCCGCGCTGCGAACGCATGATCGGCCCATGACGATGATCGGCCGGATCGGCGATCATGTGCCGCTGCGATCGCTGGCGGTGTACGAAGCCATCGGCGCGAGCCTTGCGATGGAGGGCCGGCCGTGAACTCTACCGCACCATCCTCGCGCGTCGACTCCATCCGCCGTAGTTTGGTCAACCTCAAGATGCCGCGCGCGCTCGAGATCCTTGATGCGACCCTGCGGCGTATCGAGCAGGGCCAAATCGACGGCATCGAGGCGCTTGACGAATTGCTGGGCGAAGAGCTGTCGCTGCGGGAGAACCGGCGGATCAAGGCCGCCCTGCGCATGGCCCGGCTGCCCGTGGTCAAGACGCTGGCCGGTTACGACTTCTCGTTCCAGCCCTCGCTCGACCGCAATCGCATCCTGGCGCTCGCCGGCCTCGACTTCATCGAACGGGCCGAGGTCGTCCATCTGCTGGGGCCGCCCGGTACCGGCAAGAGCCACATTGCCACGGCGCTGGCAGTCGAGGCCGTGCGCGCCGGCAAGGCAGTCTACTTCATCCCGCTCGCCGATCTCATCGCTCAGCTTGCCAAAGCCGAGCGCGAAGGCGTGCTCAGGGAGAAGATCCGCTTCCTCACCAGGGCATCGCTGCTGGTCGTCGACGAGATCGGATATCTGCCGGTCACGCCAGGCGGCGCCAACCTGTTCTTCCAGCTCGTCAATGCCCGCTACGAAAAAGGCGCCATGATCCTCACTTCCAACCGCGGCTTCGCCGAATGGGGCGAGGTCTTCGGCGATCCCGTCGTCGCCACCGCGCTGCTGGACCGACTGCTGCACCATGCCGTCGTCATCCAGATCGAAGGCTCCAGCTACCGCATGCGCGAGCACGCCGCTCTCGTGCCGGAAAGCGTGCGCGCCGGCGCTGCGTTCAATCCGCCGCAGCCAAGACGCCGCGGACGCCCCTCGAAGAAAGGACCCCCCGATCACGAATACGGCTGATCACCGCCCCTCCGAACCGCCAGCATAGGGAATTTTAAACGCCCACATCTGCGGAAACTTCGGTGCCCATTGACAAGCGACGAGCTGATCCTCAACCTCCTCTCCCGGCGCCGCGAGCCGGCGACACCCCACAGCATC
>CAUJKI010000232.1 GCA_963205015.1 Pseudomonadota bacterium | reverse complement strand
CAAACCACTACCGAGCCGATAACCGCCCCGTTCGCGCCTGGGACAACGCCCTCGATGGCGCCCGCCGGGCCGGGCACGCCCATGGCGCCGTCCATGCAGATCCTGCCGCGGCAAGCACCGCTGGCTCCGGCCGAGCGCAGTCCCTGCCTGACGAAGTGGGGCTCCCCGCGCCTCGATGCGCCCGCCGAATGTGCCTCGCGGGGACCGCGCGCCTCCGGGGCCTTGCCGGGGCAGGGGATCTACAAGATCGGCAAGCCCTACACCGTCGCCGGCCGAACGTACGTGCCTGCCGAGGACCCGAACTATGAGGAGGTTGGCGTCGCCTCATGGTACGGCCCGGCTTTCCACGGCGGGGCGACCGCAAACGGTGAAACCTACGATATGCACCGGCTGACGGCGGCCCATCGGACGCTGCCGATGCCCTCCTATGCCTATGTGCACAACCCGCAGAACGGGCGCACGATCATGGTACGCATCAATAATCGGGGGCCCTTTAAAGGCGACAGGATTATCGACCTATCCCAGGAAGCCGCTCGCCTGCTCGACTTCAAGGGACGAGGTCTCGCCACGGTCCGGGTGACCTATGTCGGGCGGGCGCCCCTCGACGGGAGCGACCATGCCGAGCGGGCATTTCTCGAGCGCCAGCCGTGGTATCATCAGGCGGCCTCGCTCGGCGAATGAACACGCCCCGCCCCCGCTAAGTGCGGCCCCCATATGACAGAAATGTAACGATTCCAAGCGCCGGTTTTGCTTGCGCGCCAATCCGGCCTTTGCCATTCATGTCCCGCGCGTCAGGGGTGATAGGAGGCGGAAGCGAGCGATGATCGGCTTGGTCATCATTACGCACGCGGGGCTGGCGACGGAGTTCAAGGCGGCGCTCGAGCACGTCGTCGGGCCGCAGGAGCAGCTCGAGACCCTCTCGATCGGCCCCGATGACGACATCGAGCGGCGCCGCCAGCAGCTCATCGAGGCCGTACAGCGCGCCGACAGCGGCGGCGGCGTTGTCGTGCTCACCGATATGTTCGGCGGCACGCCATCGAACCTCGCCATCTCGGTCATGGAGGCGACGGGCGCGGAAGTGATCGCCGGCGTCAACCTGCCGATGCTGATCAAGCTCGCCGGTGTGCGCAAGGACCGCCCGCTGGTCGAGGCGGTGGATCTGGCAAAGGAAGCCGGGCGCAAGTACATTTCCGTGGCGAGCCAGGTTCTCTCCGGCACTACGTGACGTGCCGCCGCCACCCTCCCACGATGAGCCATCCCACGTGAGCCAAGCCGAGACCCACCGCGCGGATGTCACCATCCGCAACAAGAAGGGCCTGCACGCACGAGCCTCGGCGAAGTTCGTCATGTGCGCCGAGGGCTTCTCGGCGCGGATCAACGTCTCCCGCGATGGTCAGACAGTCGGCGGCACGTCGATCATGGGTCTGCTCACACTGGCCGCCAGCCAGGGCACCACGATCTCGATCACCGCCGAGGGAAGCGAGGCGCGCGAGGCACTGGCTGCGCTGGTGGCGCTCGTGCGGGGCGGCTTCGGCGAGGAGGCCTGAGGTCGCGGCCACTGGTTGCGACGTGGATACCGCGCTTGCCGTATCGACTTGGCCGCGCGCGCTGTCTTTGCCGGTGCTCCTCGGAACAAACCAGCGAAGCGCGCCGTTCAACGGAAGACATCGCCCCATTCGCAGGCAATTGCGGGACAATCCAGCAGCGTGTCCTGAAACTACCGCTTCTGTCACCTTCGGGACACATAGGTTCTGAAAGCAAAGGCGCTGTTGGAAACAACGGTCTGCGCCCGTCGAATCGGGCACGATCCACATTACGAATTTGCAACTGGCAATAAGCGTGCGCCGTATGCAAATTGCTCGGGTGAAAGTACGGGATGTATGCATATCGAGCGATCCAATTGGAATTGTGATCGCGTTCCGGCAGATGCCGGCTCGTGCCATGAGAGGCAAACAAGCGATTGCCTTGATTTCCTTTTTCGTGAGTGGGGCTGGAGCGTCGAGAGAGGCGCGATAGCAGGCACGAGGGGCCGCGGCGTAGACGACGCTTGTATCGCTGCTGCGATGCGGTATCGTTATGTTGCGATGCGATATGAGAATGTGGCGGGCAGTGCGGTTGAATAGCCGCACAAGCCGACGAAATACAAAGGCAAAGACGAGCAGTCGCCCACGGGACGGCAAATTGGCTCATACTTGGCTTTGCGATGAATTGCCCGATCCGAGTGATGCGTGCGGAAAACGACGGATCAGAGATCGGGTACCCGTTGGGCTCTAAAACACCGTAGGGCATAGCAATGGCGACGCGCAGCGAGATTTTCGACCTTTACGCTCAGAGCTACGACCGCCAGAAGCAGGTCGTAATGCCGCTGAAGGACTACCTCGAGGGATGCCGCAAGGATCCTTCGATGTACGCCACGCCGGCCGAGCGGATGCTCAAGGCGATCGGCGAGCCGACGATGGTCAACACGGCTGATGATGCGCGTCTCGGACGCATCTTCATGAACCGGACCATCAAGATCTATCCGGCCTTCAGCGACTTCTACGGGCTCGAGGATACCATCGAGCGCATCGTCGGCTACTTCCGCCACGCCGCGCAGGGCCTCGAGGAGAGGAAGCAGATCCTTTATCTGCTCGGGCCTGTCGGCGGCGGCAAGTCCTCGCTCGCCGAGCGCCTCAAGGATCTCATGGAAGCGTGCCCGATCTACGTGCTCAAGGCCGGCAACGAGGTGAGTCCGATCTTCGAGAGCCCGCTCGGCCTCTTCAATCCGCAGACCATGGGCCCGCATCTCGAGGAGAAGTATGGCATTCCCGTGCGCATTCTCGGCGGCTTCATCTCGCCCTGGGCGGTGAAGCGCCTCGACGAGTTCGGCGGCGACATCTCGAAGTTCAGCGTCGTCAAGCTGTACCCCTCGAAGCTGCGCCAGATCTGCATCGCGAAGACCGAGCCCGGCGACGAGAACAACCAGGATATCTCGGCGCTCGTCGGCAAGGTCGACATCAGGAAGCTCGAGCACTTCGGCCAGAACGACGCCGATGCCTACTCCTACTCCGGCGGCCTCAACCGCACGACTCAGGGCTTGCTCGAGTTCGTCGAGATGTTCAAGGCGCCGCTCAAGATGCTGCATCCGCTGCTGACGGCGACGCAGGATCGCACCTACGTCGGCACCGAGAACGTCGGCGCCATGCCCTATCAGGGCATCATCATCGCGCACTCGAACGAGAGCGAATGGCAGAGCTTCCGCGCCAACCGCACCAACGAGGCCTTCCTCGACCGCATATGCGTGATCAAGGTGCCGTACTGCCTGCGCGTGACCGAAGAGAAGAAAATCTACGACAAGCTGCTGCAGGCGAGCGAGCTCGCCGATGCCTCGTGCGCGCCCGGCACGCTCGAGATGCTGTCGCAGTTCTCGGTTCTGAGCCGCCTCAAGGAGCACGAGAATTCGCAGCTCTTCTCCAAGATGCGCGTCTATGACGGCGAGAACCTCAAGGATACCGACCCGCACGCGCGCACCATGCAGGAGTATCGCGACGCGGCCGGCGTTACAGAGGGGATGGACGGCGCTTCGACGCGCTTTGCCTACAAGATCCTCTCGGAGACCTTCAACTTCGACAGCCACGAGATCAGTGCCGATCCGGTGCATCTGATGTACGTCCTCGAGCAGGCCATCAAGCGCGAGCAGATGCCTGAGGAGACGGAGCAGCGCTATCTGGAGTTCATCAAGGAGGAGCTCTCGCCGCGCTACGCGGAGTTCATCGGCAACGAGATCCAGAAGGCCTATCTCGAGTCCTACAACGACTACGGGCAGAACCTGTTCGACCGTTATGTCGCCTATGCCGACGCCTGGATCGAGGACCACGACTTCAAGGATCCCGATACCGGCCAGCTCATGAGCCGAGAGCTGCTCGATCAGGAGCTTTCGAAGATCGAGAAGCCGGCCGGCATCGCCAACCCCAAGGACTTCCGCTACGAGGTCGTGAAGTTCTCGCTTCGGGCGCGGGCGCGCAACGGCGGCAAGAATCCGGATTGGACGAGCTACGAGAAGATCCGCGACGTCATCGAGCGGCGCATGTTCAGCCAGGTCGAGGATCTGCTTCCGGTGATCAGCTTCGGCGCCAAGAAGGACAGCGACGCCGAGAAGAAGCATCACGAGTTCGTCGACCGCATGGTCGCGCGCGGCTACACGCCGCGTCAGGTCCGCCGGCTCGTGGAATGGTACATGCGCGTGAAGAAGTCGAGCTGACCTGCGCGGGTTGGGCTGGGGACCGTGGATGAACATCATTGATCGTCGGCTCAACCCCAAATCGAAGAGCCTTGGCAACCGGCAGCGTTTTGTTCGCCGGGCCAAGGCCGACATCCGCGAGGCGGTCAAGGACGCGCTGAAGAAGCGCAAGGTGTCGGAGGTCGAGGGCTCGGAGAAGATCTCGATCCGCTCGAAGAGCGTGCGGGAGCCCTCATTCTCGCACAGCCGCGATTCCGGCACGCGCGACATGGTCCTGCCGGGCAACAAGGACTACAAGGTCGGCGACCTGATCCCGAAGCCGCAGGGCGGAGGTGGCGGCGGCGGTGGCGGTCAGGCGAGCGCCGACGGCGAAGGCCAGGACGATTTCGTCTTCACGCTTTCGAAGGACGAGTTCCTCGATCTCTTCTTCGAGGATCTCAAGCTCCCAAATCTCATCAAGACGCGGATCAGAGACCTGAAGTCGCCCGTGCCGCAGCGCGCGGGCTATACCTCCGACGGTCCGCCGGCGAAGCTCAACCGCGTGCGCACCATGCGCCGCTCGCTCGCGCGCCGCATCGCACTCAAGCGGCCCAAGGATACGGATATCCTCCTGCTCGAACGGGCGCTCGCCGAAGCCGAGACCGACGTGCCGCGTGACGAGAGCCGCATCGCGGAGCTGCGCGCGCGCCTCGACAAGCTTCTGCGGCTGCGGCGCACGATCGCGTACGTCGATCCGATCGACCTGCAGTACAACCGCACGGAGCGCGTGCCGAGGCCTGCGACCCAGGCTGTCATGTTCTGCCTGATGGATGCTTCGGCCTCCATGACCGAGCCGCTCAAGGACCTCGCCAAGCGCTTCTTCATGCTGCTGCATCTCTTCCTGTCGCGGCATTATCGCGAGGTCGACGTGGTCTTTGTGCGCCACACGAGCACAGCGAGCGAGGTCGACGAGGAAACTTTCTTCCGCGGCGTCGAGACGGGCGGCACGGTCATCTCGACGGCGCTCGATGAGATGGACCGGATCGTACGCGATCGCTACTCGCCCGAGGACTGGAACATCTACGCCGCTCAGGCCTCCGACGGCGACAACATCCCCGACGACATGGGCCGCTGCCTCGACCTCGTCGAGAACAGCCTTCTGCCCGTGTGCCAGTACTTCGCCTACATCGAGGTCAGCGAGCAGATCGGTTTCGGTGACACGATCGTGTGGGACGGCTACAAGGAGATTGCGGAGCGCAACAAGCACTTCGCGATGCGGCGCGTGACGAGCCCGGCCGAGATCTTCCCGGTCTTCCACGAGCTGTTCTCCGCTGCCGCCGGTGCCTGAGGAAGCCGCCCATGAGCATGACGGATATTCCCCAGATTGGGCCCAAGCCGGCGATCAAGGCAGCAAAGCCGCTCTTTGACGGGCCGGAATGGAACTTCGACCTTATCCGCGACGTGTACGACGCCATTGCCGAGATCGGCATCGGCGAGATGGGCCTCGACATCTATCGTAATCAGATCGAGGTCATCACGGCCGAGCAGATGCTCGATGCCTATTCCTCGATCGGCATGCCGGTCATGTACCGGCACTGGTCGTTCGGCAAGCGCTTCGCCCACGACGAGATGTACTATCGCAAGGGTGCACGCTCCCTCGCCTTCGAGATCGTCATCAACTCCGACCCCTGCATCAACTACATCATGGAGGAGAACTCCATGACGATGCAGTGCCTCGTGCTCGCGCACGCGGCCATGGGGCACAACCACTTCTTCAAAAATAACTACCTCTTCAAGCAGTGGACGCAGGCCGACGCGATCCTCGAATATCTCGCCTTTGCGAAGAAGTTCGTTTCCGATTGCGAGGAGCGCTTCGGTGTTCCCGCCGTCGAGGCCGTGATCGACGCCGCGCACGCGCTGATGAACCAGGGTGTGAGCCGCAATGCTGCGCCGCGCCGCCGCTTTGATCCGGCCAAGGCCCGTGAGCGCGAGATCAGGCGGCGCGAATACGAGGTCGAGATCTACAACGAGCTATGGCGCACGCTGCCGCAATCGAAGCCGGAAGCCAAGGCCGAGGAGGTCGTCATCGATCCCTCGCCGCCGATCGTGCCCGAGGAGAACCTCCTCTATTTCCTCGAGAAGCACTCGCCCAAGCTCGCCGGCTGGAAGCGCGAGATCCTGCGCATCGTCCGCGTGCTCTCGACGTACTTCTATCCGCAGCGTCAGACCAAAGTGATGAACGAGGGGTGCGCGACCTTCGTTCACTACGAGATCATGAACCGGCTCTACGAGAAAGGTCTCGTTACCGACGGCTCCATGCTCGAGTTCATGCACATGCACTCGGCGGTGGTCTACCAGCCGGCCTTCTCGGATCGCGGGTTCTCGGGCTTCAATCCTTACGCGCTCGGCTTCGCCATGATGCGCGACATCAAGCGTATCTGCCTCGAGCCGACGGACGAGGACCGCCAATGGTTCCCGGACATTGCTGGCAACGGCGAGCCCATGGAGACCCTCAAGGACGCCTGGGCGAATTTCCGCGACGAGAGTTTCATCCATCAGTTTCTCAGCCCGAAGGTCATCCGCGACTTCCGCCTCTTCCATATCCGCAACAAGTCCGAGGACCACGCGGTGCGCGTCGAGGCCATCCACGACGAGATGGGCTATCGCGATGTCCGCCGGCTCCTTGCCCGCCAGTACGACGTCTCGCAGCAGGATCCGGATATTCAGGTGACGGACGCCGATCTCTCCGGGAGCCGCCGTCTCGTGCTCACACACTTCGTGCGCGACGGCATCCTGCTCGACAAGGACGAGTGCGATCGCACCCTCATGCACGTCGCGCGGCTCTGGGGCTTCCGCGTACGCCTCGTCGAGGTCGACACGATGACCGGCGCCAAGCTCCGGGAGCACGAGACGCTGCCGCTGCCATAGGGCGCCGATAAGAGACCCCGCCACGTCTCGCTCAGATTTCCAGCGGTGAAGCTGGATGCGATCTCCGAGCGCATCGCGCAAGTATCCCCTTGACCCGGCCCCTGGGGCCGCACCGATAAGAACAGCGGACAGCCTGCAATGAGGTGATTCATGCGCTCTTCCGCTCCGTTTCTCAGCCCTTCCAAAGCCGCGCGGAAGCTCGGCGTTTCCATCAAGGCCCTTCGCCTCTACGAGCAGCGCGGCCTCCTGACGCCGGCGCGCACGGCCTCCGGCTGGCGCGCCTATGGACCCGGGGAAATGGCGCGGGCGCGTGAGATCGCCACGCTGCGCGCACTCGGCCTGAGCCTCGCCCAAATCGGACAGGTCGTGCTCAAGGGAGATCCTCGCTCGCTGCCACCGGCCTTGGCGGCCCATGAGGCCAATCTCGAAAGTCAGGCGCGCCGCTTGTCGGACCAGATCGCCAGGGTGCGCGGCTTGCGCGCCGAGCTGGGTCGTGGTCGCGCACCAGCCGCCGACGAGCTGGCGCAGTTAGTGCGGCCTCCCACGTCCGCTGTCGCCTTCGACCTCCCCTGGCCGTGGGGCGGCGAAAGGTTCGAGCTGATCGACATCCATCCGATCAACTTCATTGTCGGCCCACTCTTCAGCGGCAAGACGCGACTCGCGCGCGCTATCGCGGATGGTCTGCCCGGTGGGACATTCATCGGCCTCGACCGGTTGGCCGACGACGGCGCGGCTGCGAAGGCCCGGATGGCGGCTGATCCGGCGCTCGAGATGCGGGTCGAGCGCGCTTTGGACTGGCTTGTCGAGGAGGGAGCCGGCGTGACAAACGCCTTGGTGGCGGTCGTCGTCGCGGTGGAACAAGCGATCTCTCGGGCCTTGGTGGTCGATATGGTCGAGCAGGGCTTGGACCAGACGGCGCAGGAGGCGCTGATCGCCTATCTCCGGCGCCGGAGGCCTGAGGCGGGTCCGCTCTTCCTGCTCACACGCTCGAATGTGATCCTGGATCTCGCCACGGTAAGCCCGAGCGAAACCATCATCCTCTGCCCGGCCAATCATGCGCCCCCGAGCCTCGTTCTGCCGTATCCGGGAGCGCCGGGCCACGAAGCCGTGGCAACCTGCCTCGGCTCACCGGAAGTGCGGGCGCGCACCGAGGGTGTCGTTGCAGTGCACGCCCAGGTATGATGCCGCCCGCCTGCAACCGATATGGGGTTCTGCCGTGAGCCGCCTGCGCGTCGTGTTCGATCTCGATGATACGCTCTATCCGGAGCGGCAATTCGCGTTGTGCGGATTCAGGGCGTGCGGGGACTGGGCCAGGACCGAGTTCGGCGTAGAGGGCGTCGCCGAGGAGATGACGCGCCTTCTCGATGTGGGAATGCTCGGCAAGCTCTTCACGGCCGTTCTCCAAACCCACATTCCGGACCACCGGCCCGAGCATTTGCAGATGCTGAGGGAGGTCTATCGCGGGGCCGCGGCCGAGCTGACGCTGTTCGAGGACGGCGCCTTCGCTCTCCATCACTATGGCAGCAAGGGCCCCCTCGGGCTCATCACGGACGGCACGCAGATGGTCCAGCGCAAGAAGGTCGCGGCGCTGGCGATCGAGCAGCACTTCCACGAGATCGTCTACACCGATGCGCTCGGTGAGGATCGCGCCTACTTCAAGCCGCACCCCATGGCTTTCGAGCGCGTGGCAGCCGCCATCGGCGACCCTGGCGACCGGTTCGTTTATGTCGGCGACAATCCCGCCAAGGATTTCCTCGCACCGAACGCGCTCGGCTGGACGACCATCCAGGTCGTCCGCGATGGTGGCATCCACGACGCGAAGAAGATCGTCGATGGCGGCACCCCGCAGCACCAGATCACGTCGCTCACTGCGCTTCCCGATATTCTTGGCGCCTGAGATATCAAGGGAATGCGCGGCGCGTGCGACCGCGCGTCGCCGTCCTTCCTTGAACCATTCTTGACCTGGATCAACCCGTCAGCGCTCCCCCCTTTCTAAGGTCCGTCTGTTTGGCCGCCCCGACTCCCGTTGGCGTCGCGGCCGGTGGCTCGGGCATCCGGGGGAAATTACGATGGCGGATACAAGAGAGGGCCTGGAGGCGTTCGGCGACGTGCTGGCGGTCGTGGCTGCCGGGATATTCACGCTCGTGGGCGCGATCTGGTTCTTCGGGTCGAGCGACCCGGCCATGTCGTTCCATGGCCTGCTCATGTTGCTGGCCTCGGCAGCGGCCGGCATCTACGTCCTGACGGCGTCCTTCCGGGAGAAGGCGGCAAGGGCCATCGGCAACTACGAGCCGCCCGAGGGATACTTCGACGGGCCGATCAAGGTCACGGTCGTCGCCTCCGTCATCTGGGGCATTGCCGGCTTCCTCGTCGGCGTCGTCCTGGCGCTTCAGCTCGCCTATCCCGCGCTGAACTTCGACCTTCCCTGGATCAGCTTCGGCCGCCTGCGTCCGCTGCACACGAGTGCGGTGATCTTCGCCTTCGGCGGCAATGTGCTGATCGGCACGTCCTTCTATGTCGTGCAGCGCACGTGCCACGCGCGCCTCGCGGGGCGCTGGTCGCCGTGGTTTGTCGTGTGGGGTTATCAGCTTTTCATTGCGATCGCCGGCACCGGCTATCTGCTCGGCATCACGCAGGCCAAGGAGTACGCCGAGCCCGAGTGGTACGCCGATCTCTTTCTCACGATCATCTGGGTCACCTACCTGCTCGTCTTCCTCGGCACGATCTGGCGCCGCAAGGAACCGCACATCTACGTCGCGAACTGGTTCTATCTCGCCTTCATCGTGACGATCGCGATGCTCCACCTCGTGAACAATGCGGCGCTACCGGTAAGCTTCACGAGCCCATCGAGCGTCATCCTCTGGTCGGGCGTGCAGGATGCCATGACGCAGTGGTGGTATGGCCACAATGCCGTCGGCTTCTTCCTGACCGCCGGCTTCCTCGGCATCATGTACTACTTCATCCCGAAGCGCGTGGAGCGGCCGGTTTACTCCTACCGCCTCTCGATCGTGCACTTCTGGACGCTCATCTTCATCTACATCTGGGCGGGCCCGCACCACCTCCACTACACCGCGCGCCCGGATTGGGCACAGACGCTCGGCATGACTTTCTCGATCATGCTGTGGATGCCGTCCTGGGGCGGCATGATCAACGGCCTCATGACGCTGTCCGGCGCCTGGGACAAGCTCAGGACCGACGCCGTCGTGCGCCTGCTTGTCGTGTCGGTCGCCTTCTACGGCATGTCGACTTTCGAGGGCCCGCTGATGAGCATCAAGGCGGTGAACTCGCTCTCGCACTACACGGACTGGACGATCGGCCATGTGCACTCGGGCGCGCTCGGCTGGGTCGCAATGGTCTCGTTCGGCGCGATCTACTGCCTCGTGCCGTGGCTGTGGAACCGCAAGGGCCTCTATTCCATGCGGCTCGTCGAGTGGCACTTCTGGATCTCGACGCTCGGCATTCTTCTCTACATCAC
>CAUJKI010000231.1 GCA_963205015.1 Pseudomonadota bacterium | reverse complement strand
CTTTCCGCTTTTTCGCGTTGAGCGGGGAATTGGATACCCCGCACGGGTATACGTTGACACATATACCCCTATAGGGTATTGGTCAAGCATGAGCCATGATGCCAAATCGTCTCGCCTCAAACGCCTGAACCGCATCGAGGGGCAGGTCCGCGGTCTCGCCCGTATGGTCGAGGAGGACCGCTACTGCATCGACATCGTCACGCAGATCGCGGCGGTGCGGGCAGCCCTGCGGCGCGTCGAGGAATCCGTGCTGCGCGATCACATCGATCACTGCGTCCGACACGCCATCGCCAGCGGCAACAAAGCCGAGCAGGAACAGAAGGTCGCCGAACTCATGGAAGTGCTCAGCCGCTCGGATCGCTGACCCGGGCTCATGGTGCTGCAATTCAGGAAGGCCTCATGACGTCGCTTATTCAATCCTACTCCCGTCGGACGATGCTCAGTCTCGTCGCCGGCATGACCGCCGGTCTTGTCATGCCCGCCCGCGCCGCGTCCCCGTCCATGCTCGATGTCTACAAGGACCCGAACTGCGGATGCTGCGCCGGTTGGGTTGCCCATCTGAGACACCACGGCTTCGCCGCGCGCGTGACCGACACAGCGGACATGACGGAGATCAAAGCACGCCTCGATGTCCCTGCCGCGCTCGCGTCCTGCCACACGGCGCGCCTTGATGGCTATGTCATCGAGGGACATGTTCCCGCCCACGCCCTCCAGCGGCTCCTTTCGGAGAAGCCCACCGCGCTCGGCCTCGCGGTACCAGGCATGCCAATCGGCTCCCCCGGCATGGAGGGCGGCAAGCCCGAGATCTATGACGTGATCCTGTTCAGCAAGGACGGGCAATCGCCGTTCGGTCGCTATCTCGCCGATCGGCCGGCCTGAGGGCGCACGCGCCCGAGGAACCAGAATGATCCCGCCCGCGATCTTCCCGCCAGGCGCAGCCTGGCCTGATCAGCCGGTGAAGTGTGCCACGGTCGTGCCATGTGGCATGTCTATTCCTGCGACTAGCGACAGTCAGCCTGCGGGAGGGCGTCATGTGGCACGGATACATGGGGCTTCTGACGGCGCTCATGATTGCGCTCGGCGCCTATGGGCCGGCGCGCGCCCAGCAGCCCGAGGGCGACTTCGCACCTCTCTTCACAAGCTGGCAGCAGACCCAGGACAACGAGCAGCGCATTACGCTCGGTGAGGCGCTGCTCGCCCGCGAGGTCTCGCTCACTACCTGGCCGCTCGCCGCCGCGCGCGAGCACGTGCGGGCCGAGGTGCAGTTCGGGATCGCCAGCGCCTATGTCAATCGCCCGACCGGTATCCGCGCCGATAACATCGAAGCTGCGATCCGACACTTCGAGGCTGCGCTTCCGGCCTGGACGTTCGAGAGCGATCCGCAGAACTGGGCCACGCTCCGGAACAACCTCGGCATTGCCTACTGGGCGCGCATCCGTGGCGAGCGCACCGACAATCAGGAGCGCGCTATCGCTCATTTCGAGCAGGCCCTGCGCGTCTTCACGCACGCGGCGGCGCCCCAGGAATGGGCGCGGCTGCAGAACAATCTCGCAGTCGTGCACCAGAGCCGCATTCGCGGCGCGCCTGCCGACAATATCGAAGCCGCCATCGAGCACACCGAAGCCGCGCTGAGCGTCTTCACGCGCGAGGCCGCGCCAATGTTCTGGGCCATGGCACAGAACAATCTCGGCACGATCTATCGCAATCGCACGCATGGCGTGCGCGCCGAAAATCACGACAAGGCCATCAGCCATCTCCTCGCCGCCCTCGGCATATTCACGCGAGAAAGCGTGCCGCGGGAGTGGGCCTCCGCACACTACAATCTCGCATCGATCTACCTGGGACGCGCCGGCGGCGAACGCGCCGACAATCAGGAGCAGGCGATCGCTCACCTCGATTCCGCGCTTCTGGTCTTCACCCGCAACGGCTTTCCCATGGAGTGGGCGCGCGCCCAGAGCGCGCTCGGCAATGCCTATTCGGACCGCATCCGCGGTCTTCCCGGCATCAACCGCGAGCTGGCCGTCGCCGCCTATGAGGCGGCACTCTCCGTGTTCACGCGCGATGCCTTTCCGCACGAGCATATGCGCACCGGCCGCGCGCTCGGCCACGTCCTGCTGCAGGCCGGAAGTTGGCAGGAGGCCAGCAGAATACACGCCAGTGCACGCGAAGCCTTCCTGCTGCTGTTCGGCCAGGGCTTCGATGATGTCGAGGCGCGCGCCCTTATAGCCGATGCCGGCCCGTTGTTCGCGGAAGCCGCACTCGGTGCCATAGAAAGCGGCGCGATCGAGGCCGCTGTCGCACTGGCCGATGAAAGCCGGGCGCGCCTGCTGGCCGTCTCCCTCAGATTGCAGATGCTCGAGCTTTCAGCGGCGAACCGCACCCGCCTCGACGCGCTGCGTACGGCCATTCGCGGCGCAGAGGACGCCGTCGGGGCCGCCGCCGGCACGGACCGCGCCGTCGCGATCGAGCATCTGGGTACGCTCCGGCGCGAGCTTCTCCAGCTCGTGAGGGCCAGCGGTGCGAGCGAGGACCGCAGTGCCGTCGCGCTCGCGGAGGCGCGTCGCATTGCGGCGGCGGGCGGTGCCGTCGCCATCCCGATCGTCACCAATCTCGGCGGCCGGCTCATTGTGGTGAGCGGCACCGACGATCCCAAGGCCGTCGTCATCGATATTCCCGACCTGACCCTCGAACGCCTCTCCACCGTGCTCGCCGGGCCGGACGGCACGACAGGCGCCGGCTGGACCGGCGCCTACTTCGCCAACTATTTCGAAGGCGAGGAAAAGGCGAAACGCTGGCCGCAATGGCTGGCGGCGATCGAGGATCTGGGGCCGGCGTTATGGCGGCTTTTCGGCGCCGAGCTCGACGCTACTCTCAAGGCGCAAGGCCTGAAGCCCGGCGCGCAGCTCGTATGGGTGCCCTCGGGATGGCTCGGCGTGCTGCCGATTAACCTCGCGCAGGATCCTGTGAGCAAGCGACGGCTCATCGATGACTATGAGATCACGGTGACGCCGAGCCTCGCGGCGCTCGCGGCCGGGCGCGAGCGTGCGGCTACGGCGGATGCGGCGACGCTCGCAGCCGTGATCAATCCCACGGGCGACCTGCCGGCCTCGGAACTGGAAGGCGCCCTCATCGCCACGCACTTCCCCGATACGGATCGTGCCTTGCTCGTGCGCGATGCCGCCACGCTCGACTCCGTGCTCGGCGTGCTCAAGGGACGAAGCCATTGGCATTTTGCCTCGCACGGCACGTTCACGTGGTCGGATGTGCGGCAGTCCGCGCTGATCATGCATGATTTTGCGCGGCTCAGCGTCGGCCGGCTGCTCGAGGTCGACGGCCTCGGCCGGCCACGCCTCGTGGTGCTCTCGGCCTGCGAGACAGGCCTCTCCGAGATCACGCGCAATCCCGACGAGTTCGTCGGCCTCCCCAGCACCTTCATGGCCCTTGGGGCGGCGGGCGTACTCGGCACGCTATGGCCGGT
>CAUJKI010000230.1 GCA_963205015.1 Pseudomonadota bacterium | reverse complement strand
CTGATCGGCGCACTGCTCGCCGTTGCGAGCGCCGCGCGCTTCTACTGCGTCAACTGGCTCGGCGAGCGCGTCGTGACGGATGTGCGGGCGGACGTCTTCCGCCACCTCATGACGCTCGGGCCTTCGTTTCATGAGAAGGTCCATTCGGGCGAGCTGATGAGCCGCCTGACCGCCGATACAACCCAGATCAAGGCCGCCGCCGGAAGTGCACTCTCGCAGGCGGCCCGCAACATCATCATGCTCGCAGGCGCGCTTGGCATGATGCTGATCACGAGCCCGCGGCTGTCGGCGCTCGTGCTCGTGGCGATTCCGCTGATCGTGCTGCCGCTGGTCGCCTACGGCCGGATCGTGCGGCGGCGCTCGCGCGTCGCTCAGGATGCGCTCGCGGAAGCCTCCTCGCTCGCCTCGGAGACCCTCGCCGGCATCCGCAGCGTTCAGGCCTTCGCCGCCGAGAAGGCGCTCGGCACTCACTTTTCCGTGGCGATCGAGAGCGCATTCGGGGCCGCGAACGCGCGGCTCAAGGCGCGTGCGGGGTTGACGGCGGTCGTCATCCTGCTGGTCGTCGGCAGCGTCGTCGGCATCCTTTGGTATGGCGCCGCGCTGGTCGTTGCCGGAGAAATGACGGGCGGACGGCTCAGCCAGTTCGTCCTCTACGCACTGTTCGCGGCAGGCGCCCTCGCGGAGCTTTCGGAGGTTTGGGGCGAGGTCACACAGGCGGCCGGCGCCGCTGAAAGGCTCACCGAATTGCTCGAGACGCAGCCCGAGATCGTGTCGCCGGCGCGTCCGGTGCCGCTGCCTGAGCCCGCTGAGGGGCGCATCGAGCTCGAGCGCGTGGGCTTCGTCTATCCTGCCCGTCCGGAGAGCCCCGCCCTCATCGACATTTCGCTCAGGATCGCGCCCGGCGAGCGCGTAGCGCTGGTCGGCCCTTCGGGATCGGGCAAGAGCACGCTGCTCGCACTCGTTCAGCGTCTGCGCGATCCGACTGCTGGCCGCGTGCTCATCGACGGCGTGCCCGCGAGGGATGCGGATCTTGGCACCTTGCGCCGTCGCATGGCGCTCGTCCCGCAGGACATCGCGCTTCTCGCCGGCACCGTTGCCGAGAACATCCGCTTTGGCGATGACACCGCGAGCAGAGCGGACGTCGAGCGTGCCGCCATCGCGGCCCAGGCCGATGCCTTCATACGCGCGCTTCCCCGAGGCTACGAGACGCGCATCGGCGAACGTGGCATCACGCTCTCGGGCGGGCAGCGCCAGCGTCTTGCCATCGCGCGGGCGTTGCTCCGTGCAGCGCCGATCCTGCTTCTCGACGAGGCGACGAGCGCGCTCGATGCGGAGAGCGAGGTCGCCGTGCAGCGGGCACTGGATGCGGCGATGCGGGGACGCACGACCATCGTCGTCGCACATCGCCTGGCGACGATTCAGAAGGCCGACCGCATCGTCGTGCTGGACGAGGGCCGCATCGTCGAGGAAGGTACGCATCACGAACTCGTCGCGCGGGGCGGGCTCTATGCACGCCTCGCTCACCTGCAGTTCGTCGTGCCGCAGACTATCGCAGCGGCGAAGTAGAGCGCGAGCGGTGTTCCACTTCATACGGCGCAGGGCGCACTACTTCGCCGGTGCGACGTCGGCAGTGAAGCAGTAGCCGACACCGCGGACGGTCTTGATGAGCAGCGGACTCTCGGGATCGAGCTCGATCTTCTTGCGCAGGCGCGCGACGTGGTTGTCGATCGTGCGGTCGAGCGGGTTCCACTCATGGCCCTTGGTGAGGTCCATGATGCGGTCGCGCGACAGCACGCGATTGACGTTGCGCACGAACACCTCGAGCAGCGCGAACTCGGCGGTCGTCAGCGGAATGAGCGCGCCTTCGGGCCCGTGCAGCTCGCGCTTGGAAAGATCGACGGTGTAGACGCCGAAGCGGAAGGCTTCGCGTGCCACGATCGCGAGGCTCGAGGCTTGAGCCGCCTCCTCGCTGCGCCGGAGCACGGCGCGCACCCGCGCCAACACCTCGCGGACATGGAAGGGCTTGGCGATGTAGTCGTCGGCGCCGAGCTCGAGGCCGACCACGCGATCGATCGTGTCGCCCTTGCCCGAGACGATGATGAGCGGAAGGTTCGACTCCTGACGCAGCTCGCGTGCGATCGCGAGGCCGTCCTCGCCTCCGAGCACGAGATCGAGGGTGACAAGGTCGACGCGGCCTATCGCGAGCTGGTTGCGGACCTCATCACGGGAAGCAGCCTCCGCCACGTCCCACCCTTCGCCTTCGAAGAGGCGGCGGAGGAGGGTGCGGATCTTCGGGTCGTCATCGACGACGAGAATGCGGGTCTTGCTGGTCCGTTGCATGTCGCGAGAGGCTGTATCCGGTCCGTCGGGCTCGGTGCGGAGAAAGGATGGCGAACCCCCTTGGGTCTGCAAGGGCACAGAGATCTCAAACTCTACAATTGATAGCATGCGGCCATTACAAATTGTTACACTTCGTTACGTTGCGCCGGTACGGGCATGACGTGGCAATCGTTTGATCTCCCGCAAGGTCGAAGGCCAAAGCTGGAGGACAGGAAATGACCGCGGTTGCAGCAAACCATGCGATTTTAACCCGTTCCGACGCCGCTGGGTTCGAGTCGAGCCTCTTCAGGGGCGGCGACCATAACCGGGCCTCGAATGCCGGCGATCATACCAACGCCATCCAGCTTGGGGGGCGGGAAGATCTCTTCCTCGAAGGCGACGAGGCAACGCACGTCTACGAGGTGACCGAGGGCGTCGTCTGCCTCTACAGGATCATGCCGGACGGCAACCGCCATATCCTCGCCTTCCGCTTTCCCGGCGACATAGTCGGGCTCTGCAGCCCGGCGACCTACGGCTACAACGCCCAGGCCGTCGGCGACACCCGTGTACGCCGGATCTCGCGGGCCGGGCTCGAGCGCATGATCGACGAGCGGTCGGATTTCGCGCGCAGGCTGCTCCGGATGGCGACCGCCGAACTGAACGCCATGCGCGATCATCTGACATGCCTCGCCTCCAAATCGGCCGAGGCCAAGGTGGCCGACTTCCTGCTCATGCTGGCCGGGCGCAGCACGGCCCGGGCGGGCAATGCGGTGGTCGTCAACCTGCCGATGACACGCACGGACATCGGCGACTATCTCGGGCTGACCATCGAAACTGTCAGCCGCACGATCAGCAAGCTGCGCCGCACCGGGGTCATCGACCTGCCACGTACGACCCAGGTCGTGGTCCGCAGCACCGGACGCCTGGCGGAGCTGGCGGGCGCCGCCTGAGGCTTGTGCGCTGGCGCAACAGTGGCGGAAAAAACCCCTGCAAATTGAAGGGATGCGCGAGTTGGTGCTTGCCTCGCGCTTCCGTTCTGGTAGCCGATTAGAGTGAAGAGAGCTGTGGGATTCGGCAGCCGTCGGACTATGGAACGGGACGTGGCGCTATGCAGAACGGCAGAGCGTGGGGGCGTTTTTTGAGCAGCGTGCGGCTTGGCGCGCTGGTGGTTGGGATTGGAGCCGCCGTGGCGGCCACCACGCCAGCGTGGGCCGAGGGCCAGATCCAGGTCTACGGGGGCGTCAACGGTAACTTCTCGAGCGATGTCTCATATCACGGCTCGATGAGCGACACGCGGAAGGTCAGTTGGGAAGGCAAGCCGTTCGAGATGCCTCCCTACTGGGGTGCGCGTGGCATCTACTGGCTCGACAGCAACCCGAACTGGGGCGTTGCGCTCGAGTTCACGCACGCGAAAGCGTATGCGAAGCTCAACGGCACGGCGGCAGGCGCGCTCTACGATACGCTCGAGTTCACCGACGGCAACAACATCCTGACCGGCAATATCCTGTACCGGTTCACGCCGTGGAACTTCTATGGCATGCGCCCCTATGCCGGCTTCGGCATCGGCGTCACCGTCCCGCACGTCGAGGTGTCGCTCGTCGGTGACCCGACCAAGACCTTCGAGTACCAGCTTGCCGGCTTCGCCGGGCAGGGCTTCGTCGGCCTCGAGATGCCCTTTGGGCGCAACTGGTCGGGCTTTGTCGAGACCAAGCTCAGCTACACCCACATCAATGCGAACCTGAAGGGTGGGGACCACCTGAAAACGGATATCTGGTCGCCGCATTTCGCCGTAGGCCTCTCCTACCGCTTCTGACGGGGTATCGCGCCGGGCGCTTGGCGAATGACCGTTTCCCGCTAGAATGATTCGATGAGCTGTGGCGGCCGATGGCGGCCGCAACGCGCGATCTTGCGGGAGAGGCGGATGCAGCAGCGAGTCGACGTGAAGATCGGCCACTCGGCCTGCCCCCATGATTGTCCCTCGACCTGTGCGCTCGACGTCGAGCTGCTCGGCAATGGGCGCATCGGCCGCGTTCGCGGGACCAAGGAGAACGACTACACGGCCGGCGTGATATGCGCCAAGGTCGCGCGTTATGCCGAGCGCATTCATCACGACGATCGGTTGCTCTATCCGCTGAAGCGGGTCGGGCCGAAGGGCTCGGGGCAGTTCGCGCAGACCTCTTGGGACGAAGCGCTCGACATCACCGCCGAAGCGCTGCTTGAGGCTGAGCGTCGCCATGGCAGTGAGGCGGTGTGGCCGTTCTTCTATGCCGGCACGATGGGCCTCGTGATGCGCGATGGCATCGAGCGCCTGCGCCATGCCAAGCGCTATTCGCGGCAGTACTCGACCATTTGCACGACGTCGGCGTGGACCGGTTTCATTGCCGGCACGGGCAAGCTCGCCGGGCCCGATCCGCGCGAGATGGCCAAGGCGGATCTCGTCGTCATCTGGGGCACCAATCCGGTGCATACCCAGGTCAACGTGATGACCCACGCCGTGAAGGCGCGGCGCGAGCGAGGCGCTAAGATCGCGGTCATCGACATCTACCGCAACGCGACCATGCAGCAGGCCGACATCGGCATCTGCCTTAAACCCGGGACGGATGGCGCGCTTGCCTGCGCGATTATGCATGTGCTCTTCCGCGACGGGATGGCGAACCGGGAGTACATGGCGAAGTATGCCGACTGTCCCGAGGAGCTGGAAGCGCATCTGGCCGACAAGACACCGGAATGGGCGAGTGCCATCACCGGGCTCACTGTCGCGGAAATCGAGAGTTTCGCGCATCTGATCGGCAAGACGCCGAGAACGTATCTCCGCCTCGGCTACGGTTTCGCGCGCTCGCGCAACGGCGCGGTGAACATGCACGCGGCGTCGTGTATCGCGACTGTCACGGGCTCATGGCTGCATGAGGGGGGCGGCGCCTTCCACAACAGCGGCGCGATCTTCAAGTGGAACAAGTCGCTGATCGAAGGCTTGGACGTGCTCGACTCCTCGATCCGATTGCTCGACATGAGTCGCATCGGCGCAATCCTGACCGGCGACCGCGGCGATCTCGGCGACGGTCCCGAGGTGCACGCACTCTTCATCCAGAACCAGAACCCGGTGCAGGTGTGCCCGGATCAGACCAAGGTCAAGGCCGGGTTCGCGCGAGAGGATCTCTTCGTGTGCGTGCACGAGCAGTTCATGACGGCGACGGCGAAGGCCGCGGACATCGTGCTGCCGGCGACGATGTTCCTCGAGCATGACGATCTCTATCAGGCGGGTGGCCAGCAGAGCATTCTGTTCGGGCCGAAGCTCGTCCAGCCGCCTGGCGAATGCTGGTCGAACCACGATGTGATCTGCGCGCTGGCGAAGCGGGTCGGCGCCGAGCATCGCGGCTTCGACATGACGGCGCGCGAGATCGTCGACTGGACGCTGCAGAACTCGGGCTGGGGAACGCTCGACAATCTCGAGGCCAAGCGCTGGATCGATGCCCAGCCCGATTTCGAGACGTCGCACTATATCGGCGGGTTCGCTTATCCCGACGGCAGGTTCAAGTTCAAGCCGGACTGGCTGGAGGTGCCTGCAGCGCGTAAGTGGGACTGGGGCATCGCGCACAACATGCCACGGCTCCCCGACCACTGGGATGTGATCGAGAAGGCCGACGAAAAGCACCCCTTTCGCCTCGCGACGAGCCCGGCGCGCAACTACCTCAACTCCTCCTTCAACGAGATGCCGACGAGCCGTAAGCAGGAAGGTTCGCCGCGCGCCAAGATCCACCCCGATGATCTTGCGGCGCTCGAGATCGAGGACGGCGAC
>CAUJKI010000229.1 GCA_963205015.1 Pseudomonadota bacterium | reverse complement strand
ATGAACTTCCAGCGTACGCACCGTGTCGAGCGAGAACGTCGCATCGAAGAAGCGCACGAAAGGCCCGACAGTCGCCGATGCGTTGTTGTCCTTGGCCTTGGACAGCAGCAGGGCCGAGCGCCCTTCGATATCGCGCAGGTTCACGTCATTGCCGAGCGTCGCGCCGACGATCGCGCCCTTCGCGTTGACCAGCAGCGCAACCTCAGGCTCCGGATTGTTCCAGGTCGATTTCGGATGCAGGCCCGCCGTCATGCCGTGACCAACCGCCGACATCGGCTGCGCCTTGGTGAAGATCTCGGCGTCCTCACCGATGCCGACCTCGAGGTACTGCGACCACGCGCCCGCCGCGATCAGCGTCTGCTTGAGAGCCATCGCCTCCTTCGAGCCGGGCTTCAAGGATCGCAGATCGCCGCCGAGCTGCGCCTGCACCTGCTTGCGGATGGCCTCGGCCTTCTCAGGCGCGCCCTTGGCCTGTTCCTCGATCACGCGCTCAAGCATGGAACGAGGGAAGGTCACGCCCGCCGCCTTGACGGCCTGCAGGTCGATCGGCGCCAGCAACCAGGGCTTCGAAGCATCGCGATAGATCTCGGGCGTATTCGCGAGGATCTCACCGAGCGAACCCACACGCTCGCCAGCACCGCTCTTCACGATCGCCGCGGCATCGGCGCGCTCCGCGAGATCGCGCATAGTCGGCGCATGGCGCGAAATGTCGTAGACGCCATCGGCGCGCACGGCGACGACCGCGGGGCCCTCCACATCAGGGCGCCAGGCGCGTCCGGCGAGCGCGCCGGCGGTCCCATCCTTCGGCAAGGTCAGGGCTTCGGTCATTCGCGTGCGCATGTGCGTTTCCTCTCAGCTCCTGGGCAGATCGTTCTTGTTGGCGGCCTGAGCCGGCACGGACGGTCCGGATTGGCTGCTCGGCCTTACATCGCGCGCGGTGGCATAGACCAGGAGGCCCGCAACCAGCGTCGCTGCAATGGTAGCAAAGATCCACTGATAGGCGACGGGAGAATATCCGGCCGCCGTCTGCGGAAAATAGGCTGGAATGAAGCCCGTCACGACAGGGACCATCGCGCAGCCGAAGAGCTGTGCCATGTTGGCAGTCGTCGCACCGCGTCCGACGAGGTGATCGGGATAGAACGTGCGCGCGTGCGTGACCACCGCGACGCCGTAGGCGGAGGTCGCGCACACGCCGATAATCAGCATGATCGCGATTGCCGTCGGCGGGTTCGAGGCCAGCGCTAGGAGCACGAGAATTGTCGCCATCGCGCCGCCGACGGCCACCCACTTCCGTGTATCGAAAAAGCGGTCCATGGGGCCGAAGGCCAACACGCCCAGAAACTGCGCGATAGCCATGGCGATCAGCACGTTGCCGCGTGCCACGGCGTCGAGACCGTGGACATCGTGGAGAAAAGGCCCCGCCCATAGGCCCATGATCGTCGCCGTAACGGCGTAGGCAAACATCTGCAGCCCGAGCACGCGCCAAAGCCCCGGCAGGCGCAGGATGGCAACGAAGCCTCCAAGCGCATCGGCCAGCGTCTCCGGCGGATTGGGTGTCGGCACGCGGCCCGGCGGATCATCGCGCACGAGCCAGACGAAGAGCGCGCCGACCAGCGCCGCGACACCCGCCATGATCACGAACGTCGTCCGCCAGCCGACCAGTCCGGCGGCGACGGCGAGCGGCGTTCCGGCCATGACGACGCCGATCATGCTGAGACCGAATACCCAGCTCATGGCCGTCGCCCAGCGGGCACGGGGATACCAGCGCGAGCAGAGCACGACCACCGACATGAAGCTGCCGCCGAACCCAAGACCGAGCAGGAAGCGCGCGGCGATCAGCTCGCTGCCATCGCGCACGACCGCGTGCCAGAGCGCACCCGCGACGCCAAGCACGGCGAGACTGCCGACGGTGTAGCGCACCCCGATGCGGTCGAAGAGGATGCCGACCGGCACCTGCACCGCCATCAGCGCGAAGAAGAAGATGGCATTGGACATGCCGAGTGCTTCGGACGTCAGTTTCAGCTCGACGATCAGCTCCGGCGCGAGAACGGTGATGGACGAGCGGAAAAATTGCGAAAGGACCGTCGTCGCCGAGAGCATGACGATCAGAATCGCGGCGGCCCGCGCGGGCGGATTTGAGGTCGCTGTTGTCACGCTGAGGTCTCGGATCGGCAGGGCGCCGGTCCGTGTGCCACTGCAGCGAGGAATACGCAATGAGCTTCCCGGAAGGAGGCGCGGCAGGCAGATGCGCGCGATCGCCCCCGCGTTGCCGCAATGTTCTGTCAGGTGTATGAACTCGATGCGTCTGACCGAAGTCGTGTACCGCCCATGATTGCTTCGTCCCTCGTCATATCCGATGCCTTGAATGCGCCCATGGTTGCCGTGCGCGAGGCAACGCCGCGCCCACTCGGCGAGACCGAAGCCATCGAAATCTGGATTGCGCGCTGGCTGCGCGTCAGACGCAAGGATCTCATGGCACGCTACGGCTGCGATCCGCGCCAACTCTATGCCATCTGGTGGGGCGAGCGCTTTCCCGGGAGCCGCGAGAAGGCCGAAGCCGCCTTCCGCGCACGCCATCCTGGTCTCGTCGATCGCGTGAGCTTCGGCTATCGCCGCATTCCGCGCGGGTCCGACAAGGAGCCCGAGGGGCAGCTCAGCCTTTTCGAGTGATCAGAGGAACAGCACGTTCCGCGTCGCGATCGGGCTGCCCCAGGTCGTGTTCGAGTTGAGCCCGGCGATCGTCGTCAGCGCATCGAGACGCTTGCCCTTGTCCACGACGAAGGCGCTGTAGCCGTATTTCTCGCAGACCTCGCGCGTGACGGCGAGCGGGTCCTTGTACGTTCCCGAGAGCAGCTCCAGCAGCAGCGCCGGGTGGTCGCGCAGGATCGTCTCACGCGCGCCTTCGAGCACTTCGAGCTCGCTCCCTTCCACGTCCACCTTGATGAACTGCACACCTGTAAGTGCGAACGAATCGAGCGTGCGCACCTCGACCTTGATCACGGTCTGACGCTCGAACTGGCTGTGCGAGTTCTTGAGATTGCCGGCGTAGTGCAACTCGCTGCCATCCTCGGCGAGAGGCACGAAGAACGAGGCGTGGCCCGTTTCGTTAGAGAGCGCGAGCTGATGCACGCTCGCACGCACCCCGAGCGAACGTTTCGCGAAGTCCGCGAATGTCGGATTGGCCTCGAAGGCGTGCACGACGGCACCAAGCTCACTCAGCGCGAAAGCATAGATGCCTTCGTTCGCACCGATGTCCACGGCCACGCCGCCCTTGCCGACGAATGAGCCGAGCATGGCCAGCTCGGGCTCGCCGGCGTCGATCTCCTCGCGCAGGCGGCGGGCGTAAAAAGCGTCAGGGGATTCGCTCAAACGCGCACCTCACTACTTCTCCTTCTCCCCGTGTTTACGGGGAGAAGGTCGGGATGAGGGGCGGCGGCAAACGCCAACGTCAGCAATTGGCGCCGCCCCTCACCCTAACCCTCTCCCCGCAAGCGGGGAGAGGGGATTCCACATTCACCGCTTCTCCATGAGCAGCGTACCGACGCGCTCGATGGCCTTGCGGATATTCTCGATCGAGTTGGCATAGGAGAAGCGGATGTAGCCTTCGCCGTGAATGCCGAAGCTGGTGCCGGCAACGGTCGCAACACCGGCCTCCTCCAGCATCCTGTTTTGCAACTCGCGCGCACTCATGCCGGTACCGGTAATATTCGGGAAGGCGTAGAACGCACCACCCGGGTTGACGCACGTGAAGCCCGGAAGCTGGTTCAGCATGGGCACAATGGCGCGGCGGCGCTCGTCGAACGCCTTCACCATCTTGACCACGTCGTCCTGCGGGCCTTCGAGCGCGGCAATACCGGCGAATTGCGTCGGCGCGTTGACGCAAGAATGGTTGTTTACGCACAGGCGCACGACCGTCTCCACGATCGATTTCGGCCACACCGAGAAACCGAGCCGCCAGCCGGTCATCGCGTACGTCTTCGACCACCCGTCGAGAATGATCAGGCGATCGCGGATCTCGGGATAGCGCAGGAAGCTCTCGTGCTCGCGCCCGTCGTAGAGCATCTGACTGTAGATCTCGTCGGACATGACAGCGACCTGTGGATGCTTCGCGAGACCGGCGACGAGCTTCGCCACTTCCTCCTTCGGGACGGCGCCGCCCGTCGGATTTCCCGGACTGTTGAGGATGATGAGCGAGGTCTTCGGCGTGATCTGCGCGAGCACCTCATCCGCGCTGAAGGCAAAGCCGTTCTCTTCCTTGAGCGCGATCGGCACGGCCTTCGCGCCGGAGTACTGGATCATCGAGCGATAGATCGGGAAGCCGGGATCCGGGTACATGATTTCGACACCCGGCTGGCCGAACATGAGCACGGCAAAGAACATCGTCGGCTTGCCACCCGGCATGATGACGATGTTGTCGGGGCTCACTTCGACGCCGTGACGCTTATGGAGATCCTTCGCGACCGCCTCGCGGAGCGGCAGAATGCCCTGCGCGGGCGTGTAGCCGTGATGACCGTCGCGCAGCGCCTTGATAGCCGCCTCGACGATGTGCGCCGGCGTCTGGAAGTCCGGCTGACCGATGCCGAGATTGATGACGTCCTTGCCCTGCCGCTGCAGCTCGGCGGCGCGGGCCAGCACCTCGAAGGCCGTCTCCGTGCCCAGTCTTTTCAGGTTTTCAGCGAGCAGCATCACTTCCTCCCCAGGTCGACCCCGTTCGGGGTTGCGCGCTCTTATGCACCTCGCGCCTGCGCTTGAAAAGTCGCTGCCGAGATCCCTCCTCGAGCCTCCCATTTTCCATTACTTGACTTAGTCAAATGTTTCGTTGACTGTGCCGGGCGGAGGTACGCCATGACCGAGATCTCTCAAGCGCCAACATCGGACGACGTCGCCGCCGTGCGCCGCTTCAACCGCTTCTACACACGCCAGCTCGGCCTACTCGCCGAGAGCATGCTGGCGAGCCCCTTCTCGCTCTCCGAGGCGCGCGTGCTCTACGAGCTGGCGCACGGGCGCGACATCACGGCGAGCGACCTCATCCGCGAGCTCGGCCTCGATGCGGGCTACCTCAGCCGGATGCTCAAGAAGTTCGAGGATCAGGGCCTCATCCGCCGCGCTCCCGCCGAGGACGATGCCCGCCGCGCGGTCATCGCGCTGACGCCGAAGGGCGAGACCGCATTCGCGCCGCTCGACCGCGGCTCGCAAGAGGGCGTCGTCGCCATGCTGGAGAAGGTGGCGGCTCCTGATCGTCCGCGCATCGTTGCCGCGACGAAGACCATCGCGCGCCTGCTCGGCGATCCCGCGCCGGCGGCCGAGCCTTACATCCTGCGCGGGCTGGAAACCGGCGATGCCGGCTGGATCACGCACCGGCAGGCGGTGATTTATGCGCGGGAGTACGGCTGGACGGACCCGAGGTTCGAAGCGCTCGTCGCGGAAATCCTGTCGAAGTTCATCACGAACTTCGACGCGCGCCATGAGCGCGCTTGGATCGCGGAGCGTGACGGCGAGGTCGTCGGCTCGGTGTTCATCTCGCGTGCGTCACCCGAAGTCGCGCAGCTCCGCCTGCTCTACGTGGAGCCATCCGCACGCGGTCTCGGCCTCGGCCGCCGCCTCGTCGACGAGTGCATCCGCTTCTCACGCGCCAAGGGCTACAAGACGCTCATGCTCTGGACGCACGACATTCTCGTGCCGGCCGTGCGCATCTACGAGGCTGCCGGCTTCAAACTCATCAAAGAGGAGCGCCACAACGAATTCGGCCACGACGTGAATGGACAGTTTTGGGAGATGGGATTTTAGGGAGAGAAACGCACCAAAGTGGATAACTCATTACTTCCCATGGCAGGCGACAAACTCTGCGCTTCGTAATGCTCCTGCGCAATACCGCGCATGTATTATTGGGAGCGTAAAATGTTTCAGAAGCTTGATCCCACCGCAGTAGCTCGTCCCCAATCTGACTTTGCTCCAGGTCCTGCCCCTATGCTCCAGTGGATCGCCACCGAACAGTTCGTTGTGGACGACTCCTATCAAAGAGAGATCGGTCGGCGGGGACGGGAGAACGTACTGCATATCGCTGAGCATTTTGATTGGTCCAAGTTCGCACCTGTAATCGTCGCGCCGGTTGAGGGCGGCCTTTACGCCATCGTTGACGGCCAGCATCGGACGACTGCGGCGATACTTCGGGGCATTGACCAAGTGCCATGCCAAGTGGTGCAGGCCGATAGAACTCAACAGGCCGCAGCTTATGCGGCAGTCAATGGCAACATCACGAAGGCCACACCTCAGCAGCTGTTCCATGCGCGTCTCGCAGCGGGAGATACCAACGCGCAAGAGATTGCCGACGTCTGCGCAGCTGCCGGCGTGACAATTACGCGAAGAAATGTAGTTCTAAGGCAGCTGAAGGCAGGACAAACGCAAGCGGTTGGTGCGCTGGCGCGCTGCCTGAAGGCCTATGGCCGCGAAACTCTGATAACCGCGCTCCAATGCATAACAGAAACCTCCGACGGCAACCCTGGATTTATTCGGGCAACAATCGTCGAAGGCCTGTGCGATGCATTACATGGGACTGTGTGGCGCGACGCGGGCGAAGCGCTGCTCCGAGCCATGGATGGCTTTTCATTCGTCGATACATGGAGCGAGATAACTGAGGGTCGAGATCACATCTTCCCGGGCACCGCGCGAAAGATGGTTGCTGAGAAAGTCTCAGCACACCTCACACGGCGCCTATCAGTACGGGTGAGCGTAGAGGCACACTAGCGAATACGAAGCGCGGCTCCTTTCGGCGCCGCGCTTATGCTTTCAAGTCCGGCTAAGTCAGCCATAGATTACTCCGCCGCCGCGATCGAAGCCTGGTCCGCCATCCTTGCGCCGCGCTCGGTTTTCAGCCTTTCGGCGACCAGGAAAGCAAGCTCCAGCGACTGGTCCGCATTCAACCGCGGATCGCAGTGCGTGTGGTAACGGTCCGAGAGATCCGTCTCGCTGATCGCCACCGCGCCGCCCGTGCACTCCGTCACGTTCTGGCCCGTCATCTCGACGTGGATGCCACCGGCGTGGCTGCCCTCCGCGCGATGTACCGCGAAGAAGGTGTCGACCTCCTTCAGGATGCGCTCGAAAGGCCGCGTCTTGTAGCCGTTCGCTGCCGAGATCGTATTGCCGTGCATGGGATCGCACGACCACACGACCTTGCGGCCCGCATTCTGCACGGCGCGGATCAGCTTCGGCAGGTGGCTCTCCACCTTGTCCGAGCCGAAGCGGCAGATCAGCGTCAGGCGCCCGGCGATGTCGTTCGGGTTCAGGATGTCGATCAGCCTCAGCAGCGCATCGGGTTCGAGCGATGGCCCGCACTTCATGCCGATCGGATTCTTGATCCCGCGGAAGTACTCGACGTGCGCATGGTCCGGCTGGCGCGTGCGATCGCCGATCCAAATCATGTGGCCGGACGTCGCGTACCAGTCGCCGCTCGTCGAATCGAGCCGGGTCATCGCCTGCTCGTAGCCGAGCAGCAGCGCTTCGTGGCTCGTATAGATGGTCGTCGTGCGGAGCTGCGGCGTGTTATCGGCGGTGATGCCGCACGCGCGCATGAACTCCAGCGTCTCCGAAATGCGGCCCGCCAGCTCCTCGAACCTGCGGCCCTGCGGACTGTCCTTGATGAAGCCGAGCGTCCACTGATGCACGCGCTCGAGGTCGGCGTAGCCGCCGCCGGCGAACGCGCGGATCAGATTCAGCGTCGCCGCCGACTGGCGATAGGCCTGGAGCTGGCGCTGCGGATCCGGGATGCGGGCCTCGGGCGTGAACTCGGCGCCGTTGATGATGTCGCCGCGATAGCTCGGCAGCTCGACGCCGTCCTTCTTCTCGTTGGGAGAAGAGCGGGGCTTGGCGAACTGACCAGCAATGCGGCCGACCTTCACCACGGGCGAGCCGCCGGCATAGGTCAGCACCACCGCCATCTGCAGGAAGACGCGGAAGAAGTCGCGGATGTTGTCGGCGCGATGTTCGAGGAAGCTCTCGGCACAGTCGCCGCCCTGGAGCAGGAACGAGCGGCCCTCGGCCACCTCGCCAAGCGCCTTCGTGAGCTGCCGCGCCTCGCCGGCAAAGACGAGGGGGGGAAACGTCGCGAGCTTGCCTTCCACGTCGGCCAGAACGGCCGCGTCCGGAAACTCGGGCACCTGGACGATCGGCTTGGATCTCCAGCTGTCGGGCGACCAGGGGGCAGGCATGATACGTCTCCACTAACCAAGGGGTAATGCCCGGGGGCGCTCGGCGTCCCGGGTTTCGGCTGCATCGTCCAGGTAATTGGGCTTGCAGTGCCGCCTTATATGTCATTGCTGGCCCGAGAGCTAGGGCCGGTGTGAGACCCTTGGGCTTATGACCGAAGCGAGCCTCGCCGCAACAGGTGGCAGGCCCGCGCGCGTTCGCGTATAAGGCGGGCGTTCGGACGGCGCGCCTGCGCCGCGGCCCGAAACGCCGGCTTAGCTCAGTGGTAGAGCAGCGGTTTTGTAAACCGTTGGTCGGGGGTTCAAATCCCTCAGCCGGCACCATTGTTTCGCTCACGCCGAATTCGCTTCGCTCATCACCTCGCAGAGACGGCGCCCGCGCCGGCGCGCAGTCGCGCGCTCACATGGGGCTCGTACGATTCCGTACCGTCGGAAGTGAAACAAACTCGCTCCTCAGAAACCATCAGATCGGGCATCCTGTCCGCCCGCATAACTCGCCACCGAGGTCCAAGCTCATGCCCACGCACCGTGCCCTCCAACGCGCTGAAGATTTCTGCCGCGTCTACGACCTCAGCCTGCCCATCCTCATGGCACCGATGGCCGGCGCCTGCCCGGCCTCTCTCGCGATCGCGGTCGCACAGGCCGGCGGGCTCGGCGGCTGCGGCGCGCTCCTGATGAAGCCGGAAGCCATCCGCGCATGGGCGACGGAAGTGCGCAGCTCAACCAACGGCGGCTTCCAGCTCAATCTCTGGATCCCCGACCCACCGCCGCAGCGCGATCCCGATCACGAGGCACGCGTCCGCGCGTTCCTCGGCACCTGGGGACCAGCCGTCTCGCCCGAAGCCGGCGATGCGTCTCCGGTCGATTTCGCCGCCCAGTGCGACGCCTTCCTCGACGCTGGGCCTGCGATCGTGTCGTCGATCATGGGCGTCTATCCGGCGCCGTTCGTCGCGCGCCTCAAGGAGAGGGGCATCAAGTGGTTCGCGAACGCGACCACGGTGGCGGAGGCGCTCACGGCCGTTGAAGCCGGCGCCGACGCCATCGTTGCCCAGGGCATGGAGGCCGGCGGACATAGAGGCGCGTTCGAGGCCGGCAAGGCTGGCGAGGCGCTCGTGGGACTTTTCGCGCTGCTTCCTGCAGTCGTCGACGCGGTGGGACATCGCGTCCCTGTCGTGGCGACGGGCGGTATTGCGGATGCACGCGGGATCGCCGCAGCTCTCATCCTCGGCGCTTCCGCCGTACAGATCGGGACGGGACTGCTGCGCACGCCGGAGGCGAAGCTCGCACCGGCGTGGGCCGACGCCATCGCCATGGCACAGCCCGAAGACACAACAGCGACGCGCGCCTTCTCCGGCCGCCTCGGCCGCTCCATCGCCACGGCCTATGTCAAAGCTGCGAACGCCGCCGATGCGCCGGCTCCTGCGCCCTATCCCGTGCAACGCGGCCTTTCGCAGGCCATGCGCGAGCAGGGCGTGCGGACCAACGACATCGACCGCATCCAGGCGTGGGCCGGCCAGGCCGCGCGGCTCGCGCCTGCAGAGCCGGCCGCAGACTACGTGCGCCGCATCTGGGATGAGGCTGTCGCGCTCCTGTCGTGAGCGAAGCGCCGCGCAGATCAGTCGCCACCCTCGTACTTGAACGAAACTTTCAGGCGGCAGCGATAGGCCTTCACCTTGCCGTCCTCGACGACAAGGTCCTGCTGGATGACCTCGGCGATGCGCAGATCGCGCAGGGACTGGCCTGCGCGATCGACAGCAGCTTTCGCAGCGAGCTCCCAGGAGTCGCTGCTCGTGCCGACCAGTTCGATGATCTTGTAGACGCTGCTCGTCATCACGTGCCTCCTACCGTTCACTCAGGCGGGGCCAGGACGATCACGACCGTGAGAGCGGCCGATGCCGTCCGTCTCAACACGACGTCGGTAACACCCGGCAGGATCAGCGTCAAACCCACGCGCACCGTCGCGGCACGCGCCGATCACGCACCGGTGATCGTCATTGACGTTGTACTGACAGGGGCTTGATGGGGCGGGTTCAGGGTCTGCAGCAAGCGATCGGCGGCATCCCGCCAATCGTGACACTCGATCAACTGGAGGAAGCCATGAAGACCCTGAAGCAGCTTTCGATCGCCGTCGCTGTTCTGGCCGCTCTTTCGGCCCCCGGTTCAGCGAAGACCGCAGACGAGATCTGGGATCAGATCAACCAGACCGTTCCCAATCGGCCGAGTGCCGATGAGTTCAAAGACGCACTGCCGTATCGGCCGGGCGCCGACGAATTCAAGGACGCGCTGCCGCACCGGCCAGGCGCCGATGCGTTCAAGGATGCGCTTCCCTGAGTCAATACGTTCGCAACAGGTGGACGCATGAAGAGAGTCCACCCACATGACGACAAATGTTCCTTGCCGAATGCAGTCTCCTACGGTGAGCTTGCATGATGATCATCGACGAGCCTACGCGTATCGGTGGTGATGCAGGTGGAGCGTCTGCCCGGGCGCTTCAAACGAACCTCCCTTGCGGGATGCGGCGGATCACAGCCAGTGATGCTGATGGCGTATTCGCATCCCGCTCCTTGGGCAGCCTGCATCGATGGCTGTGGCGCAGCATTTGCGCAGTGTCGGTCGACGCCGAGGAAGTCCCGCTTTCAGGAATCGCCTCGCACGAGGCGGCTATCGCCAAAGTCGAGCAGCACCTACATGGGTCTCATGAAATGAAGGCCCCGGCCGATCCGCTGTCGCAGCAGCCGAACGGACTCTAGCTACATAGCGACGACACCGCGCACCGCGCGGATCGAATGCCGCGCAGCCTCACGAGCAGCTCTGCTCCAATCGCCAGCTCTTGATCTTGCAGACCTCGCGACCTTGGGTGTCGTAGCTGCAGACGCGAACCGGAAAGCGCCGGTAGGAGCAGTAGTACCCAGGATAGAGAAAGCCCTCGTAGCCCTTCAGGGGACGATCGCTCTCGTAGGTCCACTGCTCGAAGCGCCGGCCGCGGGCCTCCGCCTCATCGGACGCGAGCATGGATGTGCCACCGATCCCCAGGGTTAGGGCGGCGAGAAGAGCCCGCCTGATCAGCTTCGTCGACATCGTCATATCCTTTCTCACATGCGTTATCGGTCCTGCCATGGTTCCGAGCACTTCGGTCGGCCAGCAGGCTTCCAAGATCTAACGAAGGCGCAGGGAAAGCGCTGTCACGCGCGGAACAGAGCGAAGACAGCGATGACTGCAAACACAAGCTCAGTCGGCGGCGACGATCGGCGGACGGCTGTTGAGCGTCTCGCGATCGAAGCCGGCGAGCCGCTTATAGCCCATAGCCGCATTCTCCAGCTCATCGACCGAGAGCACATCCTCGATGCGCCCATAGCCTGCTGGCGCGCGCTCCTCGACGAGCTGCATGACCTGCTCTGGCCCATTGGCGCGATTGGCAAGCACGATCCGCGCTGTCGCCGGATTACGCTCGGCCGCATAAGTGGCGAGGGCTTCGGGGCC
This sequence comes from Pseudomonadota bacterium, assembly GCA_963205015.1. Lineage (GTDB taxonomy): Bacteria > Pseudomonadota > Alphaproteobacteria > Rhizobiales > Hyphomicrobiaceae. Next base: position 2,348 of record CAUJKI010000229.1, on the reverse strand, counting down.
GGGCCCGTGTGCGCGGATTTCGCGTGTGAGCACGCGTGCATCGAGAATAGCCTGCGAGGCACCATTCGAGCCGATCGGGTACATGGGATGCGCGGCATCACCGAGCAGCGTCACCCGTCCGCTCCCCCAACCCGGCAAGGGATCGCGATCCACCATCGGATACTCGAAGCAGGCGCGTGCGCCTTCGATGAGGCCCGGCACATCGAGCCATCCGAATTGCCAGCTTCTGAACAACGGAAGGAACTCTTCGAGACGACCGGAGCGGTTCCAGTCCTCGCGCCGCCATTCATGGTCGGGATTGAAACGTAACTCCGCAATCCAGTTGACGAGCGCGCGCCCCTGGTCGAGCGCGCGTCGCGAGATGGGATAGCACACGAACTTCTGCCGCTCGTGGCCGGCCATGATCATGGTGCGGCCATCTAGAAAGGGCGAGCTTTCCGTCACACCGCGCCAGAGAATGGCGCCATTCCATTTGGGCGGGCCTTCGTTCGGCACGAACTTCGCCCTGAGCGTCGAGTGAATGCCATCGCAGCCGATGAGCACCGCACCGTCAGCCGCTTCGTGCGCAGTTCCGCTCCCCCGATCGACGAACTCCGCGCGGACGCCCGTGCCTGTCTCGGTGAAGGCGGAGAAATGATGCCCCGTCCGCACGGCATCCGGTCCGAGGCGCTCGAGCACGGCGCGATAGAGGATCATCTGCAGCTCGCCGCGATGGATCGAGAACTGCGGCCAGTTGTAGCCGGCGGCACGCCCGCGCGGTTCCGACCAGATGAGCTGGCCGCGCTTCGAGAAATAGGAGAGCGTGGAGGTCGGGATGGCGGTTTCGGCGATTGCGTCCGCGAGCCCGAGCTCGGTCAGCTCACGCACAGCATGCGGGAGCAGGTTTATGCCGACGCCAAGCGGCTCGAGCTTCCCGACGCTCTCGTAGATGCGCGACGCAATCCCGATCTGATGCAGGCTGAGCGCCAGCGTCAGGCCGCCGATCCCCGCACCGATGATCACGACGGTCACGCTTGCGCCTCCCTCGCAAATTTCTCCGCGCATAGGCAGCACAGATTTGCGGGCAGAGGAAGAGCGCTCGTGCCAATACCTCACTGGACACTCACAGTGGACGGTCTGCCGCCCGCGCGGCATGATGATAATCAATGTTAACGATGCGCAGGTTCGAACCATGCCCGATGCTCTTGGATGGCGCTGCAAGTTCGGCGTGATGGCGCCCTCCACCAACACGATCGTCCAGCCTGACTTCGACGATATGCGCCCGACCGGCGTGACGAACCACTACAGCCGCATTTTCACACCGAACGTGAAGGCGCTGAGCAACGACTCCTTCCGCGCCGGCATCGACACCATCGGCAGCAATGTCATGGACGCCATCCGCAGCGTGATGACCTGCGAGCCTGGATATCTCGTGATGGGGATCTCGGCGCTTTCGTTCTTCGGCGGTGCCAAAGGCGCGGAGGCCTTCTCGAAGCGGATCGTGGAGGAAACGGGACTCGGGGTGGCAACGGGAAGCCAGGCGACATCCGCCGCCATCGAGGCCATCGGCGGCATCCGGCGCATCGCGGTGCTCACGCCCTATTGGCCGGTCATGAACGCGGAGGTGAAGCGCTACTTCCAGGATACCGGCCTCACCGTCGTGCGGGATACCGCGCTCCAATGCAAATCATGGACGGGCATCGCAGAGGTGACGACGGCCGAATGCCGCACGGCCATCCAAGCGCTCGACGGCGACGACGTCGATGCCGTCGTCCAGGTCGGCACAAACCTCTCGATGGTCCGTCTCGCCGCGGCGGCGGAGCTGTGGCTCGGTAAGCCGGTGATCGCGATCAATACGGCAACCTACTGGCACGCGCTGCGCGCGAACGGCATCCGCGACCAGAAGGCCGGGTTCGGCCGGCTGCTCGAGGCGCTCTGAGGTTCGCGTCGAGCAGCCGGAAGCCATGGTCCTACTGCTTGGGCGTTTCCGTCGGCGGCGTGACCGGCGTTACGGGCGCGGTCTCGGGCGCCGGTGCTGGTTGCGTGACAGGCGCCGTCGCGGCCGGCGGCGATGACGGCGTATCACCATCGGGCAGAGGCACCATGTACCAGGCCAGCGCCAGGGCCAGAACGAGCGCTGCGATCAGAAGCGCGGTCCTGTTCATCATGTGCATTCCTTCCGTGTCGTTAGAGCAGCGCAAGGCGCCGCGTCCTCGGATGCCGGACTGTGCGTCCAGACGATCAGCGTTCGCGCTTCATGCGGCCACAACGTGACGATGAGGTGAGCATTGCGTGGCCGGCGCGTCCGGCCCCTCAGACCTTGCGCGGCGAAAGCCGTGTCATGTGCCCCATCTTGCGGCCGGGACGCG
>CAUJKI010000228.1 GCA_963205015.1 Pseudomonadota bacterium | reverse complement strand
GAGCAGCGGCTGGTGCGCACCTATCTGGAGCCGCAGCCCGACGACAGCGTGCCGCGCTTTGCCTACGAGGAGCATCTGGCCGCGCTCGCGCGCGATCCGCCGCAGTGGCCGGAGAGCACGCGCCGCATCAGCCAGCTCCGTGTGACCATCGAGTATGCCTCGGCAAGTGCGGTGCGCCGCGCACTGCTGCCGAACCGCCTCCATCTCGACATCGTCGATTATCCAGGCGAGTGGCTCATCGATCTGCCCCTCATGGCGCAAAGTTACGCGGCGTGGTCGAGCGAGGCACTTACGCTTGCCTCCGCGCCCCGGCGTGGGCCATCGGCCGCGGCTTTTCTGTCCTTCGTACGCGCGCTCGATCGCGACGCGCTGCAGGACGAGCAGGTTGCCATCCGGGGCGCGCGTTTCTTCACGGATTATCTCATCGCGGCGCGCGCCGCCGATCCGACGCTTTCCATTGTCGGGCCGGGCCGCTTCCTCCTGCCGGGCGATCTCGAAGGCTCACCGCTGCTCACCTTCTTCCCGTTGCCGGTCGAAGGCGATCAGGCATCGCGCAGCGGCCTTGCCCAGATGCTGGAGCGACGCTTCGAGTCGTACAAGACGCATGTCGTCAAGCCCTTCTTCCGTGATCACTTCAGCCGCCTCGATCGTCAGATTGTCCTGGTTGATGCGCTCTCCGCGCTCAACAGCGGCCCTGAAGGTATTGCCGATCTCGAGGCGACATTGACGTCGGTGCTCGCGGCCTTCCGTCCGGGCCGCGCGAGCTGGCTCGGGCAGCTTTTTTCGCCGCGCATCGACCGCATTGCCTTTGCGGCGACCAAGGCCGATCACCTGCACAGCGCCAACCACGATCGGCTCGAAGCCATCCTCGGCGCGCTCACTGCGCGCGCGGAGGCGCGTGCATCGAGTGCCGGCGCCGAGATCAAGGCCTTCGCGATCGCGGCGCTGCGTGCAACCAGGGAGGGCGAGGTCACGCGCGACGGCCAGCGCCTCCCTTGCATCATCGGCACGCCTCTTGCCGGCGAGAAGATCGGCGGTGAGACTTTCGATGGTCGCCGCTCCGCGGCCGTCTTTCCCGGCGATCTGCCATCGCCCGACGCGGTAACCAGTGGCGCTGCCGGCGCTACCTTCAAACATGATGTGCATGTCGTGCGCTTTGCGCCGCCGCGGATCATCACCGACGCGCCATCCGGGCTTGCAGCGCCGTGGCCGCACGTGCGCCTCGATCGGGCGCTTGAATTCCTGATCGGAGATCATCTCGGATGAGTGCGAATTCCGATCCCCGTCGCCCGCGCGCCTTCTCGCCCTCTGACGCCGAGATCATCGAGCCGGCGGCGCCCGAAGCAGGGAGTGCGGGCGAGAGCGCGCCGCGCCAGGCCCCGCTGCCGCCCGGTCTCCAGTTTCCGACGTTCGAGGACATCGGCCGCGGCATTCACTGGGGCACGTGGCTTTTCTCGGCCATGGGCGCGCTCGCGAGCATAGCCTTCGGCGTGTGGTTCTCGCGTTTCGTGTCCGTTGCCGTCGCGCGCGAGGATTGGATTGGCTGGATCTCGTTCGGCCTCGCGATCATCATTCTCGTTGCGCTCCTCATGCTGGTGCTGCGCGAGCTCGTCGGCTTCGTGCGATTACGCCGCCTCGGCAGGATCAAGGCCGCGGCCGAGAAGGCGCTCCGCGAGCGCAATGTGACCGAGGAGCGCGAGACCATCCAGGCCATCCGGCGTCTGCTTGCCGGTCGCGCCGAGCTGCGCTGGCACCTTGCGCGCCTCGACGAGCACGCGCGCGACGTGCGCGATCCGGGCGACCTCATGCGCCTTGCCGATCGCGATCTCATGCTCGTCATCGACGGCGAGGCGCGCCGCCTCGTCGCCAAGGCGGCGAAGCGCGTGACAGTTGTCACGGCGATCAGTCCGGCGGCCTTCGTCTCGGTCGGCTATGTGCTGATCGAGAACCTGCGCCTCCTGCGCAACCTCGCCGGTCTCTACGGCGGCCGGCCCGGCTTTGCCGGCACCGCGCGCCTTGCGCGCATGGTGCTGACGCATATCGTCGCAACAGGCAGCATCGCGCTCACCGACGACCTCATCGGCCAGTTTCTTGGACAGGATCTACTGAGGCGCGTCTCCCGCCGTCTCGGCGAGGGTGTGTTCAACGGCGCGCTGACGGCCCGCATCGGGGCGGCTGCCGTCGAGGTGACGCGGCCGCTGCCGTTCATCGAGGCGCCGCCCGTGCGGGTGCGCGATTTCCTCGGAGAGCTTATGCGCCGCACGCCCGGCGCGGACAGCAGCGCAGGACCGGCGCCGTCGCCCTGAACGACTAGGCTCCCACGATCGGCTCGGGTCCTGTTTTGCCGCGGATGAGGTCCGAGGCCTTGTCGGCGATCATCATGGTTGCAGCATTGAGATTTGCCGAGAGCATGGTCGGCATGATCGAGGCATCCACGACGCGCAGGCCCTCGATGCCTCGAACGCGGAGCTGGTCGTCGACGACAGCCAGCGGATCGTTCGCGGACCCCATGCGGCACGTGCCGGCGGGATGGAAGGTCGTGGTGCCGCGTTCCTTGGCCGCGCCGAGTAGCTCATCGTCGCTCTGCACTTTGGGGCCAGGAAAATCCTCGCGCTCGAAGTAAGGTTGGAGCGGTCGGCTCTGGAGGAGGCGACGGGCGAGCTTCATCGCACCGAGCAGCACGCGGCGGTCGATTTCTTCGGCAAGATAGTTCGGATTGATGATCGGTGCGTCGAAGGGATCGGCAGAGCGCGCGCGGACCGTGCCGCGGCTCTCTGGACGCTGCTGCCAGGAGGCGACGGTCATGCCCGGCTCGCGCTCGAGCTGGCCCTGCACGCCCTCCATGTAGCTCGCGGGCGTGAACGTGAGCTGGACATCGGAGCTCTCCGCCGTCTCGCCGGAATGCCAGAAGGCGTAAACCAGCGTCGGGCTCAGCGCGAGGATCCCCTTGCGCTGGAAGGTCCAGCGGGCGACCTCGGCCGCGAGTTTGAGGCCGCGTGTGCGCTCGTTGATCGTCTCGATATTCTTCACGCGGGCGGCGAAGCGCGGCGCGTAGTGATCCTTGAGGTTCTCACCCACGCCGGCGAGCGCGTGGCGCACGGTGATCCCGAGGCGGCCCAGCAGATCGGGCGGACCAATGCCCGAGATCTGGAGAAGCTGCGGGGAATTGTACGTGCCGCCGCAGAGGATGACCTCACGCGTGGCCTTGAGCGTGTGGCTCGCGCCATTGCGGCCGCCCTTGCGATAGGTGATCCCCGTGGCGCGGCGGCCGTCGAGCTCGATGCCTGTCACATGCACGCCCGTGCGCACATCGAGGTTCGCCCGCTTCATGGCGGGATGGAGGAACGCGCGGGCGGCGCTCATGCGGCGACCCTTGTAGATCGTGCGCTGGGCGTAGGAGACGCCTTCCTGAATGCGTCCGTTGTAGTCGGGATTGCGCGGAATGCCGGCCTCGACGCATCCCTGGATGAAGGCCTCGCAGAGCGGGTGATGATAGTCGATGTCGGTCACGGTGAGCGCGCCATCGCGGCCGCGGAACGTCGCGTCGCCCTCCCCGATGCGTCGCTCGAGGCGCTTGAAATAGGGGAGTACGTCGGCATAGCCCCAGCCGCGATTGCCGTACTGCGCCCACGTATCGAAGTCGCCACGCTGACCGCGATTGTAGACATGGCCGTTGATGGAGCTCGAGCCGCCGAGCGTCTTGCCGCGTGGGGCGAGGATGCGCCTCCCGCCCGTCCATGCGCTCGGCTCCATGTCGTAGAGCCAGTTCACCCGCTTGTCGTAGAACGTCTTGATGAAGCCGGCGGGGATGTGGATGTAGGGGTGCCAGTCCGAGGGGCCGGCTTCCAGTACCGCGACGCGCGCGCCCTGATCCTCGCTGAGGCGGTTTGCCAGAACCGAGCCCGCCGAGCCGGCGCCCACAATGATGTAGTCGAACGTTTCCAATTTTCTCCCCTCCCGCACGCACGTCGACCTCGATTGCGCACGTGCACGACCGAGCCCGAGATCGTCAAGGTGACCCATCGACCGTGTGGAGGAACCGCGGATCAGGCATGAAGCCCAGGCTTGGCATGGGTGTAACGTATAATCACGCACAACTTCAGATTGTGTAATTCCAGTGTACAACCAATAATTGTACTGAGCGTCGTGTCATACCCGCAACGTGGCAGTGACGCGACTGCATCAGTACCTATTTTGGACCTCCGATAGTCGCTGTCACTGCAAGAAATGACCTCCTGTCGGCGCTGCCTGGACCCACCCTGCGAGCACGTGTGGTGAGCGTCCCCCGAGGCCTCGAAAATGCCTTATTCAGGGCACTTTTGCCCTGTTTGCGGCTATCGCCGCTGTGTCATCTGGCTCGATGGAAGTGCTCGGGGTGACCGTCGTGAAGCGATCACCGGGCTGGTATGGGGATAATTTGCGGAATTTCTTTAGCGCGACAAAGGAAACTGACGTCTCTTAAGCAAATTCCACCGGTCGACAATTATGGGGGTTGTCTGAGTAGGAGCAAATAACCCCATGATTATAATGCGCAATATATTAGATTGCAAGCTCTATTTATTTGCACGCTATGCGTGTATGTAACTGATTCGCCACTGACCGCGCCGAAACGGCCCCGTTTTGGGCATTAGCTGTTTACCACCCGTCGGGCGCTGGGCTAATCGTTAAAAACCGGCAAGGGGTCGATGGCCGTATCAGTGGCAGTCGAAAGGCTTGATCGGCCAGGGGCGGTTTCGCGTCGATAGCGGCGTGAAGTAGCGTTAGCGAAATGGAGTGCTGTCATATGTATGGGGGACTGTTGAAATCGGCTAGCGCGCTGGCGATCCTCGCTGCCGCTGGTCTTTATGGCGTCAACCCAGCGTCGGCTGCCGATCTCGGTGGTGATTGCTGCGCCGACCTCGAGGAGCGGGTTGCCGAACTCGAGGCGACGACGGCTCGCAAGGGTACGCGCAAGGTCTCGGTGACCATCTCGGGCCAGATCTCGCAGCAGTTGATGTTCTGGGACGACGGTTACCAGAGTGATG
>CAUJKI010000227.1 GCA_963205015.1 Pseudomonadota bacterium | reverse complement strand
TCTCGGAGCGCTCGATCAGCACCGCCCAGGCTTTCCCACCCTCCTCGACGAGGCGCACCATGTTGCGCGTGAAGGCTTCCGGATCGTTGACCATGTATTGGGTCCAGTCCACTCGAGTTGCAGGGGACTTTGCTGGCACTTCCGGGGATTTCTTGGGCATGCGGGCATTCCAGAGGGGCGCACGCCACACGCCGGGGCCGCCCGCTTTTAGGCGTGATTCCCAGGGGCGCGCGCGAGACCAATCAGCGCACGTAGTGCCCAGTCTTACCGGGGGGTCCCTGCCCTGGCAATCGAGTGGCGCGGCTATGCTTACAATATTGCCCGATACCCGCTGCCGCCTCACTCTGGCGGGAATCCGCGCAATAGAGTAGACCGTGCCAGCCCGGCTGCCCTCTCCGTCGACCTTTCAGAGGGTAGCCCGGCTACCTGAGACCCCTTGGCCAGATCGAGGTTCAGCCGTGATCGAGGATTTCCATCGCATCAAGCGCCTCCCGCCCTACGTCTTTGCGGAAGTGAACCGGCTCAAGGCTCAGGCTCGAGCTCGCGGCGCCGACATCATCGATCTCGGCATGGGCAATCCGGACCTGCCGACGCCCCGCCACATCACCGAAAAGCTCGTCGAGACCGTGGCCAAGCCGCGGACCAACCGCTATTCGGCCTCCAAGGGTATTCCAGGGCTGTTGAAGGCGCAGGCCGCCTACTACGGCCGGCGCTTCGGCGTGAAGCTCAACCCCAATACCCAGGTCGTCGCCACGCTTGGCTCTAAGGAAGGCTTCGCCACCATGGCCCAGGCCATCACGGCGCCGGGCGACGTGGGGATCGTGCCGAATCCGAGCTACCCGATCCATGCCTTCGGCTTCCTCATGGCCGGCGGCGTGATCCGCTCGGTGCCGGCGGAGCCGACGCCCGCCTTCTTCCCGGCCCTCGAGCGGGCCGTGAAGCATTCGATCCCGAAGCCGATCGCCCTCGTCGTCTGCTATCCGGCGAACCCGACCGCGCACGTCGCGAGCCTCGATTTCTATCGTGAGCTCGTCCAGTTCGCGAAGCAGAACGAGCTCATTCTGCTCTCCGATCTGGCCTATGCCGAGGTTTACTTCGACGATGCCAATCCGCCCCCCTCGCTGCTGCAGGTGCCGGGCGCCATGGACGTCGCCGTCGAGTTCACTTCGATGTCCAAGACCTTCTCGATGGCCGGCTGGCGTATGGGCTTTGCCGTCGGCAACGAGCGGCTTCTCGCGGCGCTCGCGCGCGTGAAAAGCTATCTCGACTATGGCGCCTACACGCCCATCCAGGTTGCAGCAGCAGCAGCTCTCAACGGCCCCGAGGATTGCATCGGCGAAATGCGCGCGACCTACAAGCGCCGCCGCGACGTGCTGGTCGAAAGCTTCGCCAATGCGGGTTGGAGCTTCACTCCGCCCGAGGCCTCAATGTTCGCCTGGGTGCCAATCCCCGAGGCCTTCCGCGAGGTCGGCAGCCTCGAGTTCTCCAAGCTGCTGGTCGAGAAGGCGGAGGTCGCCGTCGCTCCCGGTGTCGGCTTCGGCGAGCACGGCGAAGGCTATGTCCGCATCGCCATCGTCGAGAACGAGCACCGTATTCGTCAGGCCGCCCGCAACATCAAGCGCTTCCTCTCCCAGGGCGCGGCATCCATGCACAATGTGGTGCCGCTCAGGGACAAGGCGGCCGGCTGACGGTCGGGGCGCGGCTCCGCCCGCCTGATAGGCATTGACAGGGCGGGCCGAGGCCCCGATAAGGCAGGCTTCCAGCAACGGACGAGGCCGGGAGGCTCGATCCTCCTTCAGCGATTTGGCTGCCCGTTGCTGCGCGTGGAGAGGTGCCCGAGTGGCTAAAGGGGACGGACTGTAAATCCGTTGGCTTCGCCTACGTTGGTTCGAATCCAACCCTCTCCACCAACTTTCCTAGCAATGGTGCTTAATTCTAACGGCCAGCGACTTTGGCCGGACGAAACCGGCTCGCCGCTGAGCTTCCAACGCTCGCCGGCTCGAGTCGTGCGCCGAAAACCAAACCCTACTCAGCCAAGCCGCATGCCAGGCGTGACAAGCTCTGCGCTTGGTGGCGTAATCGGCTCTGGCGACGGTGGCCGCCGGGCGAAATGCTGCGGGCACGCGTTGGCATAGGCCGCTGCCGCTCCCAGCACCAGATCCTCGCGCAAGCGTCGCCCGATGATCTGCAGCCCTACCGGCAGCCCCTCGCGGGTGTATCCGCAGGGAATCGACATCGCTGGAACACCGACCACGCTGAAGGCATACGTGCCGAAGAAGACGTCATAGTAGCGCGCCACGGGTCGGCCTCCGACCTCGGTCGGCAGTGGCTGATCGAGACGGAACGGCGGCGCGCCGATCGTCGGGGTGAGCAGATAGTCGAAGCGCTCGAGAAACTCGCGCACCCGGTGCCAATACTTGGTGCGCAACCGCTCGGCCTTCGTAATCGTACGCACATCGAGCTTCAGCGCATCGCTGACCTGCCCGATCAGCTGCGAGGTCATGCGATCCGAATGGACGTCGAGCCAGTCGGCGTAGCGCGCCACCATGCCGAAGCCGCGCGTGCCGGCAATGATCTCGCGCAGATCGGCGGGATCGAAGCTTGCCTCCTCGACGCTGCAGCCGAGTGCCTCGAACGCGAGGGCCGCTTTGTGTGTCAGTTCGCGGACCTGTGTGTCCACCGGCATCAGACCATTGATGTCGGGCGTGTAGGCAACGCGCCGCCCCTTCAAGTCGAGCGGCGTGTTCGCAACTGCGCCATAGTCGCAGAGTGGCGCGGGGAGCGAGGTCGGATCGCGATCGTCGGGACCCGCCAGTACGGATAGAACCAGCCCAGTGTCCGCAACCGTGCGCGCCATAGGGCCGTGCACATGCTCGACGAGAGTGTCCCAGCCGAAGTCGGAAGGATAGACAGGGACACGCCCCGGCGAAGGTCTAATCCCGCTGATGCCGCAATAGGACGCCGGGATGCGGATGGAGCCTCCGAGATCCGTACCGAGCCCGATCGGCACCATGTCGCCGGCGATGGCAGCGCCCGTGCCACCGCTGGAGCCGCCGGCCGTGACGTTGAGATTGAGAGGATTGCGGGTGAGCCCAAAGATGCGGTTACTGGTGTTGACGTCGTGCGCGAACTCGGGCGTGTTCGACTTGCCGATAACGATTGCGCCGGCGGCCCGCAAGCGCTCGACGGCGATGACATCGACGTCGGCAATGTTGTCACGAAAGATTTCCGAGCCGTAGGTCGTCCGCATGCCCTTCACGGGCAGAATGTCTTTGACGACAAAAGGCACGCCCTCGAGCGGGCGCGGCGCCTCTCCTGCGCTGATCCGCCGGTCGGTGGCGTCGGCATCCGCCAATGCACCCTCATTGAGGGTGCAGACTGCGTTGACGCTGGGATTAAGCGCCTCGATCTGCGCCAGGAAACTCGCGACGACCTCCCTGGCGCTGACTTCCTTGCGGGAGATCAGGGAAACGATCTCGCGCGCGGTTTTCTCCCGAAGCTCCTTGCTCATGGTCAGGCCGGCTTAGAAGGTTTTGGAGCTGCGAAGGTGGTGCCATCCATCTCCAGGTGGCGCTTGAGGAACTTCCAGGCCCCGTTCTCTTTCACGATGGTGTCCTCGTACACGCCGCAATCTGCGATGGCCGGGAGGGTGTTCGGCGCGCCATTGAAGGCCAGAAGATAGCAGCGCCCGCGCACGGTCTTGTCGTCGATTTTCTCCAGATGGACACTACCGTTCCAGTGTCGGCGATAGATGTGCGGCCGCCCCGCCTTGTCCTTGCGCTTGAACTCCAGGAAATTCTCCCTGCCGCTTACCGTCAGGTTGAACGTCGCCAGATCAAGAACGCCCTTCTCCGCAAAGCAGGACGCATAGCCTTCGGCGTCACCGGCATCGCTGCAGAGGTTGTAGTAAGCGTAGAGATTCATGATCGCAACGTAGTCCTTGGGATCTGGGTCGGTCATGGTCGGATCTCCCTGTGGATGGTCTGCTGGATTGACGCCCGCCGGCTAGGTGCCGAGATAGGACGCGAGAACCTTCTCGTTGTTGATGAGCCCGGCGGCGTCGCCGGTGTAGACGATCTCACCGTTCTGCAGCACATGCGCGGTCTCGGCGACTGCGGCCGCGACGCCGACGTTCTGCTCGACGAGCAGAATGGTCAGCCCGCGCTGGTGCAGAAGCTTGATGGTGGCGATCATGTTGTCGACGATACTGGGGGCGAGCCCTGCGGATGGCTCGTCCATCAGCAGAACCT
>CAUJKI010000226.1 GCA_963205015.1 Pseudomonadota bacterium | reverse complement strand
GTGTTGATGGTGTTCTTCAGCTCCAGAATCTCCCCCTGAACATCGACCGTGATCTTCCGCGAGAGGTCGCCTCGAGCGACGGCCGTCGTGACCTCTGCGATGTTTCGCACCTGTGTTGTCAGGTTGGCAGCGAGGAGGTTGACGTTGTCGGTAAGATCCTTCCAGGTGCCTCCGACTCCAGGGACTACCGCCTGTCCGCCAAGCCGACCTTCCGTGCCAACCTCACGAGCCACACGTGTCACCTCGGCGGCGAATGCGCGGAGCTGATCCACCATCGTGTTGATGGCTTCCTTGAGCTGCAGGATTTCGCCCCGAACGTCGACCGTGATCTTTTTCGAAAGATCGCCATTGGCGACGGCGATCGTGACCTCCGCGATGTTCCGGACCTGCGCCGTAAGGTTCGACGCCATCGAATTGACGCTTTCGGTGAGGTCCTTCCAGACGCCGGTCACCTCTCGAATCTGCGCCTGACCTCCCAACTTTCCGTCCGTCCCCACCTCGCGCGCGACGCGGGTAACTTCAGATGTGAAGATCGACAGCTGCTTGATCATCGTATTGACGATCGTTGCTGTCCTGAGGAACTCGCCCTTGAGGCGGCGTCCGTCCACATCAAGCTGCATCGTCTGCAGGAGGTTGCCCTGCGCCACCGCCTCAATGGTCCGCGTCACCTCGCTCGTAGGCCACAGCAGATCGTCGATTAGGGAGTTGACGGACTGTTCCATCTCGCCCCAGGCGCCGCTTGCCACACCAAGCCTGACCCGACGACGCGTGCGGCCCTCCTTGCCGACCACTGTTCCGACGGTTTCAAGCTGATGCGCCATCCGAGCATTTGTCGCGGCGATATCGTTCAGCGTGTCGCATATCTTGCCAAACAGGCCGTCCTGGTCGCCCGGCATCCGTACGGAGAAGTCGCCGTCTCGGACGGCTTGCAGCGCCCTCAAAAGATCCGCGAGATTGGCCTGCGCGCCCGCCGCAGCCACACTCTCGGCCCGGTCCTGCATGAAGCATTCCCCCTGCACTCGTACATCTGAACAGTGTGCGCCGGGAATTGGCGCCGCATCACTCCGTTAAGCAAAACGAACCCGCTCTCTGAAGGTTCCAGGCTTCGAGTTGGTTTTTTCTCGATCGCAGCGGCAACGATCAGACCGACGATCGGCAAGCGCGCAGCCCGCCGAGTTCAGACGGTTGAGTGTCGGGTATGTCCGAGATGACCATTCGACTAAGGAATGTAGGCACGACTAAGAACGTAGGCGCACGCGAGTGCCAGCCTTGCCAGCAAGCCGCGTCATACTTCCGGACGTGAGGCGACATCGAACGGGTGCGCTACTCCGTGTCGCTAGATCACTTTCCGGCGGCTCAAACGGTTCACGGATAGCGCAATGCTCGCATCGCGGAGCCGTTGCGACCGCCAAAGGCTTCGAAAAATCTGCGCAGGAGTTCAGCTCAGCGCCAGACCGCCCGTAGAAAAATGCACTCTGGCTATACGCCGCTTGGACAGCTCCTGCACCAGTTGCACAAGCGGCGCCTGGAAAAGATATTCGGTCTTCATGGCCCCCGCAGCCCGCATTTCATCCACCTGCGGGCCGGCAAACATGTATCGCAGCAGGCGCTCATCGTCGTCTGCCTCCGGGTACTGGCGCCGAAGCTTACCGACCGCAGGTGCGAGCGTAGCCGGCTTCAAGGGTATGCTGGGGGAACCATTTGACACGATGCGATCGAGGACATCTGGATCGACCGGGGCCAGAAGCTTTCCGAAATAGCCTAGGGCATACTTCTTCACTTCGTCCGGCACGGTCCGATAGCGCTCGCCCTGCACGACATTGAGCACCGCCTGGGTGCCGACAAACTGCGCGAAGGGGGTGATGAGGATCGGAAATCCCAGCTCGTGCCGGACACGGGCACATTCCTCGAGCAGCTTCTGCAGGAGATGAGAGAGGCCTGCTTGTGCGAGCTGCGAGCGGAAATTCGACATCATCCCACCGGGGATCTGATGCTCGTAGTGAAAGGCGTCGTACTCCTGCGGCGTGCCGAGCGGCTTTCCTTCCTTCATTGCGATTCGGCGGAAATGCTCACCCACCTCGTCGACGAGCGCGTCGTCGATATCCACCGTATAGCCGAGCGCCCGCAGGTTTTTGACCGTGGATTGCGTTGCCGGTTGCGCATTGCCATTGGCCAGGGGCGCGATCGACGTATGCACCATATCGGCGCCTGCCTTGATACCTTCCAGATATACGAGCGGCGCAACGCCCGTCATGCAGTGGCTGTGCAGCTCGAGCGGGATCTTGCCGATGACGGCCTTTATTGCCGGGACGAGCGTACGAATGCGGTCGACGGTGAGCAAGCCGCCAGCGTCTTTCAGCCAGATCGCGTCGACCTTGCCGCGCTGAATGAGATCCTTGGCCGTGCGGATATACAGCTCGTCCGTGTGGACCGGCGACAAGCCATAGGAGAGCGCTCCGAACGTTCGCACACCCAAGCGGCGCGCGACATTGATCGTCGTGAGCATGTTGTCGACATCGTTGAGACCATCGAAAGTGCCGATCTCGCGAAATCCATTGGCCACCAGCCGCTCGACCCAAAGCTCTACGATATCGTCCGGCAGTACATCGAATGCGACGAGGTTCTTGGAGCGCGTGAACGAGCTGAGCGGTGTCCGCGTGATCCTCTGACGCATCAACCGCATGCGCTCCCAGGGATCCTCCTTGAGGTAGCGCACGCAGACATCGAACTGGATTGTGCCTGCGAGATCGATGCGCGCGAGGCCAATGCGATCCATACGCTCCGCGATCGGTAGCATATGGGCGGTCGTCATACGCGTAGCCCAGAGGCATTGGTGCGCATCGCGCAGCGTGGTGTCTACGACGGCTACTTCGCGCATTTGATCTCCGCAATCCATGAGATGTCGGCGACCGGTAGCGCCGGCCGCCGGCTTGCTCTTACTTCAGCGATGCTTCGGCTTTCTCAAGGAACGAGTAGTCGAGATATTTCCCGATCCACCCATCCACGTCCTTGACGAGATCCTCGGGAATCTTGCCCTGCTGGGCGATCGTCGTCATCCAGAGGCGCGTGGATGCCATATCCAATCTAGGCTGCGTGAGATCGACCGATTTCAGCGCGTCCAGGTTGATCGGCAGCGAGCTCGGATCATTCATTTTTTTCGAGACCAGCTCTGCGGTCTTCTGATCTCCGTTGGCCTTGATCCACTGAATGCCGCGCAGCGTCGCGCGCACGAACTTTTGAACCGTCTCCGGATTTTGCTTCACGTACTCGGGCGTGAACGCGAGCTGGAGGCTCTCAGAGTTCGGGATTGGCGGCATACGCTGGATGTAGTGAAGAAGGTCCGGTGCCTTCGCCACAGCCGCCGCCGACGCCGGCTCCCACCCGATGAATGCTTCGACTTCGCCCTTCTGGATCATTATGGCGACGTCGGTAATCTTCGCCGGCACATGCTGGAACTTGATGTTTTGCGAGCGCTGTACGTAGCTGAGGACGGCATCATGTATTGTGCCGAGTCCGGGCGTGCCGACCTTCTTTCCGTCCAGGTCCTTGACCGACTTGTATTGCTTCTTGCCGATGATCGGCGCGTTGCCTTTGGTCACCGACATGACAATCTTGATATCGCCGCCGCGCGCGACGTACTGCATGAACGGCACGATAGCCGCCATGACAGCGTCCAGATTCTTGATGTCCAACAGGGATGAGGGACCGTTCGCGTACGTCTTGCGATCGATCTTGATGCCTTCTTCCTGATAGTAGCCGTTGAGCTCGGCCACCCAAACGGCCGCATAGTCGACCTCGGATCCATTCTGATCGGCCAATCGAACGGTCTTCATCGATTGCGCCGCCGCGGCGCCGGCACCGAGTGTGGCGGCGGTCGGCATGAGTGCGGTTGCTGCAATGCCCTTTAACGTAGTGCGCCTTGTATGCATGGTCGTCCTCCTTGCTCCCTGGTATCCGGACTGCTCTTCTTCAGCCTTCTTCTTCAATGCGCGGCGTGCAGCCATTGCACGCACTTCGAGCGAATCTCCGTGAATTCGACCGACAGCGGATCGCGCGGATGCTGGAGCGAAATAGGCAGCTCCGCCACGATGCGCGCCGGCTTCGCCGAGAGGATGATGACGCGATCCGCGAGATAGACCGCCTCCTCCAGATTGTGGGTCACGAAGATCACGGTCCGCTTCATATGGCGCCAGATGTCGAGCACCTCGCGCTGCATGTGCTCGCGCGTCGGCTGATCGAGGCTGACGAACGGCTCGTCCATGAGAATGAGATCCGCCTCGGTCGCGAATGCCCGCGCGATGGCGACGCGCTGCTTCATTCCTCCTGAAATCTGGTGCGGGTAATAATCCTCGAAACCCTTGAGCCCCACGATGTCGATGATGTTGGCCACCTTCGATCGCACCTGATCGGCCGGCGCACCTTTGATGTTGAGACCGGTCGCCACGTTCTCGGACACGGTCAGCCAAGGGAAGGTCGACGGCTCCTGAAATACGAAGGAAATGCTATGTTCCTTCGGATTGGCCTGGGTTCCATCGATGAGCACATGGCCGCTCGAGGGGACGAGAATTCCCGCGAGCATGTCCAGCAGAGTCGTCTTGCCACAGCCGGAAGGCCCGCAGATGCAGATGAACTCGTTCGCGGCCACACTGAACTTCAGGCCGTCATGGACGAGCAGTGGTCCGTAGCGATGCGATGCATCGACATCGACTTTGGCCAGTGAAATGGGGGCGTGCATCCGTTCTCTCCTAGAGGCTGACCTGCCAACGCCAACGGAAGAGGCGCCTTTCAATGAGCAGAAGAACCTCGTTCATGAGAAAACCGATAAGACCGATGAGAAGCATGCCGACGATGACGTGTGGCACCATGAGCAGTTCTGCGTAGTTGGTCATCATGCGGCCAAGGCCCGTCGAGATTCCGCCTGCAAGCTCCGCGGCCACGATGGTGAGCCAGGCCGTTCCGAGGCCAACCCGCATCCCCGCCATGATGTCCGGCATTACCGTAGGGATGACGACTTTTCGGAGAATCCAGAGCTTGCCGGCACCGTGCACGATGCCGACTTTCCGATGGATGGGCTCGACCCGCGCGACGCCGACGAGCGTGGATGTGAAGATCGGAAAGAACGCGCCGAGGAAAATCAGGAAGGCGAAGCGCGTAAGGCCGGAAAAGAAGATGATTGCCAGGGGGATCCAGGCGATGGGCGGAATAAAGCGGAACGGCTCGATGACGGCGCGCGTGCCGGCGTAGAGCTTGGGGTAGAGACCCATGAGAAGCCCCAGAGGTACCGCGAAGACGACGCCGAGGCCGAACCCGACCAGAACACGCTCAATGCTCGCCCACGAATGCTCCCAAAGCGAGTGGCCCGTCGTATCGCCGCGTGTAGCAAGTTGAATGAATGCGTCGACGATCTGCATAGGCGCGGGGAAGAACGGCGAGCCCACAGCGCGCGAGGCGAGCTGCCAAATCCCAAGTGCGATCACTAGCGAGAGGATGTTCCATGCAACGATCCTGATGCCCGCACCTACGGCCACGGGCATGTTAGATCGACCAGCATCTTCCTTTGTTGTCGCGGCCATTTTGGCCTCTTCCTCCCACGTCGTTTTATAATTGTGGTGCCGCCTCTCAGGCGACAGTTGCACGCGTTGACGCTACGTCCTCCATGGGTCAGTGGCGCTTCCAAGCATCAAGCTGCTCCGGATTGCCGGACCGACGGCAGGAATGTCTCTTCGACCCACCGCGTCGTAACGGCAGCGCCTGCGAAGTCCTGATGAGCCAACACCTGCTGATGAAACGGTGCCGTGGTCGGTACGCCGGAGATCCGCAGGCCTCCGAGTGCCTCCTGCATGCGTGCTACCGCTTCATTACGATCGCGCCCGTGAACGATAATCTTGGCCAGGAGCGAGTCGTAGTAGGGCGGCACGAGATAACCGGAGAAACAGTGCGTATCGATCCGCACGCCCTCGCCCTCTGGAGCGACCCAGGTCTGAAGACGCCCTGGTCGCGGGGCAAAATTCGCGCCCGCGTCCTCCGCGTTGATGCGGCACTCGATTGCGTGACCGGTGAGCGCCACGTCCTCCTGAGTGAAGGAAATTGGCGCGCCCGCGGCGACGCGGATCTGCTCGACCACCAGGTCACGCCCTGTCACCATCTCGGTGACTGGATGCTCGACCTGGATGCGTGTGTTCATCTCGAGGAAGTACCAGCGGCGCGTGTCGTCATCGAAAACGAACTCGACCGTGCCTGCTCCGACATAGCCAACATGCCGGGCGAGCCGGACAGCCGCATCGGCAAGCTCCTGTCGCCGCTTAGCGTCGATTACGGGAGACGGTGCCTCTTCGATCAATTTCTGGTGCCGGCGCTGTGTCGAGCAGTCGCGCTCGCCCAGATGCACGATGTTGCCATGCTTGTCGCCGAGAACCTGAATCTCGATATGCCGTGCGCGCTCGATGAACTTTTCGACATAGAGCGACGGATCCCCAAAGGCGGCCTGCGCCTCTGCGGCGGCGGCTGCAAGCTGCGAAATGAAATCCTCTTCCCGGCGCACGACGCGCATTCCGCGTCCACCGCCGCCGGCACTGGCCTTGATCAACACTGGATAGCCGTGTGTGTGCGTGAACTCGCGCGCGCTGTCAGGGCTATCCACACGCCCCGAGCCTGGTACGCGGGGAACGCCGACCTCCTCGGCCAGCTTCACGGCCGAGAGCTTGTCACCCATGACTTCGATGGCTTCGGGCGAAGGGCCGATAAAAGTGAGCCGCGCCTCCGCACACATACGCGAGAACTGCGCGCGCTCGGACAGAAAGCCATATCCAGGATGAACGGCCTCGCAGCCCGTACCGACAGCGGCTGTCACTAGCAGTTCCGGTCGCAAATAGCTCTGTGAGGCTGATGCGGGTCCGATGCAGATCGCTCGTGTGGCCATCTTCGCTGCGAGACTGTCGCGATCGGCATCGGATACGGCCACGACACTTTCGATGCCGAGTTGCTGGCAGGCGCGTACGACCCGCACGGCGATCTCGCCGCGGTTCGCAATCAGGATCCGCTTGAAGGGCGCTGCCGGCATACATTCAGCCCTTGCTCGGCTTCACGCAGATAAGAACCTGATCGAATTCCACGAGTGCGCTGTTCTCCACACATATCTTCACGACCTCTCCGTCGACGCCCGCGCGGATCGAATTGAAGAGCTTCATGACCTCGATGAGACAGACGGTATCATCCGCCTTCACGCGTTGCCCGACCTCCACGAAGGGCTTCTCGCCCGGCGCGGATGCGCGGTAGAAGATGCCGAGCATGGGGGCCCGAATGGCAACCGCTCCTGGCGGTATTTCTGCCGAGGTTGCGGAAGCAGCGGGCAAGGGCGAGGCCGCCGGCTGCGGCGCAGGGGCGCTCGTTGCGTTCGGCTGAGGCGGTACCTGAGACACAGTCGGCGCGCGGGCCGAAGGGCCATTGCCGCTCGCCTCTCGCACGACGTGAAGCCGAAAGCTACCGTGAACGATCTCAATCTCGTTGAGATGCTCGGCAGCGTCGATAATCTTCAGGATGCTCTCGACATCGCTGTGCGTCAGCTCGGTGCTCATTTCGGAGTTCTCTTTCTCGTCGATGCCGTGGTAGCGCTCTTTGACTTCTTGTGGGTTGCCGCTGCTCCGCCGCCGCGCCCGGCGTATGAGCTTCGTCCCAGCTCATCAGCGATGAGGCCTGCTGCGGCCTTGATCTCGGGGAGGTGCTGCTTGAGCTTGTCGAGAGGCAACGTAGCGGTGGGCGCCATGACAGCGAGGCCCGCAACGGTCTGGCCCGTACTGATTTGAATAGGTACCGCGAGACAATTCACGCCTGGAAGCAACTCCTGATCGTCCACCGAATATCCTCGCTTGAGGATTTCATCGAGATGACGTGAGAAGCGGTTCGCTGTCGTGATCGTATTCTTCGTGTAGCGCTCGAAGGGTGCTCTGCGCATCACGGCATCCCTGAGCTCCTTCGGCCCGAACGCCAGGAGCAGCTTGCCGCTCGCACTGCAGTGCACGGGCATCGGCATGTCGCCGCTGATGTTGATGCGCAGCGGCGCCGTCGAATCCACCCACTGCACGAAAGAGAGGTTGCCTGACTTCAGGACGACGAGATTGACGCGAGCTTCCAAGCGTTCGGCAAGCTCGCTCATGATGCGACGCCGATATCCGTGTGCGGCGCTGTTCCGCAGCCCCTTGAGGGCAATGTCCTCGAACGACCAGCCGATCTGATAGCGCAAGGTCAGAGGATCCTTCGCGATGTAGCCGGCAGCCTCCAGAGCACGCGCGAGGCGGTGCGTCGTGGGCTTCGGCAGCTTCATCGCGCGGCTGAGCTCCGCCAGTGCCGGCGCCTCCTGGCTTGCAGCAATGTGCGCCAGGAGGCGAAGCGCCTTCATGACCGGCGATCGGTCTGCGAATTCTGAAGCAGCGACCATTTCATTCATTGATGCGCCTGAGAGCTGCATCCATTGCAATTCCTCCGCTATTTCACCGTGCGTTCTCATCGCCTTGCGGCGCACGTGCGTGCGTTGACAGCAATCGAACTGCATCACTAGTTTTCTCTCGTGTCAATTATTGAAGGATAGTGTTCCACTGAACGGAACGGTCATGATAAGCCCGGCGGGCCGTCGAGTGAGGAACTCGGCGCGTTCGGTCGACGCAAAATGCGCATTGCTCAATGCATCTGTCGTGAGGGGAAACGGGTCAAATGTCAGCTTCTGCAGGCTGGCGTCACGACCTGGTGGATCGCAACCCAGGTGGGAGCCAGACGGGAGCATCACAATGATCGAAGTAGCCTGTCTTTGCGACGCGGTCCGCTGGCATTTTGACGGAACTCGGAGTCAGCGCCCCGGCGGAGTCTTTTGGACCGTCGTGCCCACTGGGCCTGCCCATCGCACGGCGCATTCAGGACGCGGGAGGGCGGTTCTGCCCGCACTATCTGGGCCGCGGGATCGGTTTGCTAGCTTCCGCTCATCTCCTGGCCGTGGTCGGTGGCGATAGCCTGCTCGAAATCGACACCAACCCTAATCCCTTGCGCTCGCTGCTCGCCGCTGATCTGGAAGTGGTCCGAGATGGCAAAGCCACCTTGTCCAGAAGCGCCGGATCGGGCATCGAGCCTGATCTCCATCACAGCCCGCTGCGCACCGGATTATAGATCCTGGCGAAATCACCCTCGGCGGCAATGATATCAGCTTTCGGATAGCGGGGTGACCACGGCCGAGCCTTCTCCTTCGTCAGTGCGCTGAGGCGCGCGAGGACGTCCGCGCTCTCTTTCTTCAGGGCCGCCCTGAGCTTCTGCAGATCGGGAAAGCTCGACTGCACAGCATTGAGCCAGATCGTACGCCCGGCAAGGAAACCGCTGGCGCCGGCCGCATAGGCGTAGTCGAGAACGAGTTCGAACTTCTCCTTGGCTGCACCACCCGACAGAAGAACCCACGGTATGCCGTGCTCGCGACAGAGGTCGCCAACGATGGAAAATGCCGCCTGAGCAGAATGCTCGCTGCTGCCGGCCCCGCGATCCGGGAGCTGTCTGACGGCAATCGGGCTTTCAAGCTTCAGCAGGTCGACGCCATACTCGGGCTTGACGAACTCGCGCACGCTTTCGATGACGAGGGCTGGCAGTTTGTCCGGCGACTCGACATAGTCGGCGGTGTGTGACGCGGTGGCGGCGAAGGGATAAACGAGCAGCTCCAGAACGTATGGAATGTCGTTGCGCCGACAGTCGTCGCCGATGACGCGAACGAACTGCTTTTGATGCGCCACAACAGCCGGATCCGCATCAGGACGATACCACGCCAGAACCTTCACGGCATCACCGCCCAAGGCGCGGATCTTATCGACGCTCCAGTTCGCGATCGTGCGCGAGCGGCGCCCACCCTTGGTCTCTTCCGTCCTATGGTCCTCGAGCGTCACGATCAACCCGCACCTCGGCGGCAGGATGTCGATCGCGGCCGGAACGGCATAGTTCGGATCGAGGAGCATAGAGCTGCAATGCGGCGCCAGGGTCTCTACGAGCAGGCGCTTGGCGGCGACGACTTCCTCGAAGCGCACGTCCTCCTTCGTTACGCCGCGGGCCTTCGCGAGAGCCTCGAACATCGGCGGGCGTTGATCGAGCGCCACCATACGAAAGTGGCCATCAGCATCGGCAAGCCGTGCGAGGCCGCGCATTTTTCCAATCAAACTCATGTTTTCATCCCTTCGAAATCGAGGCATTCCTGAAGCGTCGGTATGCCGTCGCGGCCACCGAGGCGCGTGCACTTCAGCGCGGCCGCGGCGCTCGCGAAGGCCATGCAGTCGGGCACGGCGAGTCCGGCGCCAACGGCCAGCGCATAGGCGCCGTGAAAGACGTCGCCTGCCCCAGATGTATCCACGACCTCGATTTGATCTGCCGGCCGTTCGTAGGTCCTTCCGTCGATGCGCCACATCACACCGCGCGCACCTTGCGTCACGCCGGCAACCCGGCAACCGTGAGCAGCAACGACCTCGAGCCCCCGCTCCCCATCCTGATGCGTGTATCGTGAGAGCGACGGCTCGGAGAAGATTGCATGGTCTGTGAGCGGCAGCAGCGCTTCGAAAATGTCCGGCTCGGCCATGTCAGCGTCGAGTATCGTGGGAACTTCCCGCTGGCGCGCGGCTTCGAACAATGCCCGTGCACCCGTAACCCAGCGCGGGTCGGCAAGGACGCTCGCAGCCGTCGCGACAGTCTCGAGAGGCAGCCAGGTTGCTTCTTCCCGATAGGCGCCGCGGAAGTTCACGATCTGCCGTTCGCCGGAGCGATCGACGATTACCGCCGATACAGAGGAGCGCCCACCAGCAAAGAGCCGAAACTGCCCGACGTCGACGCCTTGCTCGGCCATCGCGCTGCGCATTTCCTCGCCCGCTGCGTCCTGGCCGCCGCGCCCCCAGAATTCGGCGATGCCGCCAAGGCGGGCGACCGCCACGGCGGCATTAGCCGCCATGCCGCCACCGACGGTTCGATGCTCGGTGCCCCTGATCTTCTCGCCACCTCCGGCAAACAGCTCATCGACACGCCAGATGTGATCGAGCGCGGACAAGCCCAGGCAGATCACGCGCGTCGATCCTACGCGGGCCAGCATGCGGTCACGGATGGAGGCGTGCTCGCTAGAAGGCATCCACTCACTCACGTAAGCACCTGCCCGGTTTTGACATCGAACATGTGAACACGCGAAGGCGCCATGCGGAGCGCAATCGTCTCGCCGACTTTCGGCTTGATGGCCGGATCAACCCGCGCTATCGCGGGCGTTCCCGCAAGGTCGAAATGCACCATCGTATCGGACCCTAACGGCTCGACGAGCTTGATGCTCGCGGCAATGCCTTCGCGAGGATCGCATAGCAAGATATGCTCGGGGCGAACGCCAAGCGTGGCCTCGCCGCCGGCATTCTGGAGACGCCCGCGACGGTCGTCGGTCAGTGGCAGCGCGCGTCCGTCACCGGTGAGGACGATTTCGTCGCCCTGCAACCGAATAGGTAAGAAATTCATTGTCGGCGAGCCGATGAAGCCGGCAACGAACTGATTGGCAGGATGCTCATAGACCTGCTCCGGCGTGTCGTATTGCTGGATCACGCCAGCGTGCAGCACGACGATCCGATCCGCCATCGTCATGGCCTCGACCTGGTCGTGGGTCACGAAGATCATCGTGGTTTTGAGCTGCTGCGAAAGCGCCTTAATCTCGGCGCGTACCTGCCCGCGCAATCGGGCATCTAGGTTCGACAGCGGCTCGTCGAACAGGAAGACCTGCGGGTCACGCACAATCGCCCGCCCCATCGCGACGCGCTGCCTCTGACCGCCCGACAGCGCCTTGGGCCTGCGGTCCAAGTAAGGCTCGATGTCCAGCATCGTTGCCGCGCGGCGAACGCGTGTATCGATCTCGACCTTGCTCATGCCGCGCAACTCGAGCGCAAACGCCATGTTACCGTAAACGGTCATGTGCGGGTAGAGCGCGTAGTCCTGGAAGACCATTGCGATGTTGCGGCGCGCAGCAGGCAGACTATTAACCCGCTGATCGCCGATGAACACATCGCCTTCGGTTACGGGCTCCAATCCGGCAATAATGCGCAGCAGGGTCGACTTTCCGCATCCCGAGGGGCCGACGAACACCACGAACTCGCGGTCGTCGATATCGAGACTGAGATCGGAGATGATGTTCGGGCCGCCGAACGTCTTGGTGATATTGCGAAGCTTGATCGATGCCATGCTCTCACTCGAATGCCAAAACCGGCTTGATCAGCTTGCCTGATGCAAAGCGGGCAAAGTTCTCGGGCAGGCTCGCGAGATCGAATTCGAGGTCGACCAGGCGACGGTATTCGTCTCTATGGCGGCGCAGAAGAGCGACGTTTTCCTCGAAGTCAGTGATTGGAAAGTAGAACGTTCGGATCATGTAGAAGTCCTTCCGCCGAAACACTTTGCCCTCCTCGATCGTCCACGGCGCAGCGTTCTCGCCCACCAGCACCAACGCGCCGTGCGGAAGCACGACCTCGATGCCGAGATTGCGGGCTGCGTGTGCGCCCGAGCACTCGATGACGAGTTTGAAGCGTCGGTTCACATCGCCTGTCGGATGAATCTTGGCACCGAATGCGCGCGCGATGGCGACCCGTTCGGTATTAGGGTCCGAGACGTTGATGTCGGTGTAGCCCATGCTTCTCAGCGCGAGGACGACGCCGAGCCCGACCGGGCCGGCGCCAGTCACCAACACGGAGATGTCGGGCCCTGGTGGAACAAGCGGGCGCACAAAGCGGACAGCGTGCGCGGAGGTCCCGATTGTGTCCAGCAGCAGGGGCGCAAGGCTGTCCTCGATGTCGTCCGGTACCGGCAACAAGCAGTTCTCCGGAGCGGGCACATACTCCGCGTAACCGCCGGGTCGGTTCCAGCCGATCAACGACGATACCTCGATGCAGCTCTGTGTTGCGCCCGCACTGCAAGCGGAGCATCGCCCACAATGCATCGGGATGTAGACGACGCAACGCCGGCCGTGCATCGGATGATCCGGCATCTCGACGACCCCGAAGATCTCGTGACCGGCCGTGAACTCAGCGCCCTTGTGCCACAGCTTGAAATCCGAGCCGCAAAGCGCCGTCCGCACAACACGCACAAGAACCTCGCCGCGTGGCACCTCTGGTATCGCGGCACGCTCGATGGTGATCCGGTCGCCGCCGTGAAATACCGCAGCGAACATCTGTGCGTTGTGGAGCTCGGCATCAGGCATGGCTCTTGTGTCCTCTACCCCTTCACTGCACCGAGGGTGAGGCCGGCTATCAGCCAGCGCTGTACGATCATCGCCAGCACCAGGGGCGGCAACGCAATGAGTGTCGCGACCGCCATGAGAACCCCCCATCGCGTAGAACCTTCCCCGACGAAGTTGAACGAGGCCGCGATCATCGTCTTCGTGTCCGACGTCGACAGGACAAGCACGAAGAGAAAGAAGTTCCACGAGAATACGAATGCCAGGATAGCGGCGATGGCGACGCCCGATCCCACGAGCGGTAGCGCGATACGCCAGAGGATGCGTGTGATGCTACAGCCGTCCACCTGTGCCGCCTCGTAGATACTGCGTGGAATGCCATCGAAGTACGGCAGCAGGATCCAGATCACGATCGGCATGGTGATGACAGCATGGCTCAGGATGATCGGCCAATAGGAACCGATCATGCCGAGATTGCGAAAGAGGATGTACCACGGCAGGAGAAAGAGGGCGCCCGGAACCATGCGCGCGGCCAGCGTCAAAACGGCCGGCCACGAGACCCGCGTCCACGAGATCACGAAGGCGGCCGGCACGCCGAGCACAATGCCGAGCGTCGTCGACCCGACCGTGACGATAATGCTGTTCACCCCATAGCTCAGGAACGGCGTCGTCTCGATAAGCGCGACATAGTTCTCGAGCGTCGGCGTGAAGAGCAGCGTGGGAGGATAGGCGATCACGTCGCTCGACTGCTTGAACGACGCCAGAACCATCCACACCACCGGCGCAAGCAGGAATACTCCCACCAGTGCGAGCTGCAGCGAATTCAGTCGTCGCGCCCAATCGGCGCTCAGCGTTGTCGACATCGCACTCGTCCTCACCATGCGACCGCTCGGCGTAAGCGGTTCAATGCCAGCACCACGCCAAACACAATGGTCGACAAGGTCAACATGAGCGCGCTCGCGTATCCTATGTTGAAGTACTCGAAGCCGATCTTGAAGCCGTAGACGTTCAGCGTATTGGAGGCATTGCCAGGGCCGCCCTGCGTCATGATGTAGATGATATCGAAGAAGCGCAGCAGATCGACGCTGCGCAGCACCGTGGCTGTCACGATCGTCGGCAGCAAAAGCGGAAGCGTGATGCGCCAGAATGTCCGTGTCGGCGAAGCACCGTCGATCTGCGCTGCCTCGAAGACGTTCTGCGGCAGAGACTGCAGGCCGCCGAGTACGATGAGCGCGACGTACGGAGTCCAGTGCCACGTGTCGATCAACGCGATCGTCGGCAGGACCCATACCGGCGATGCAATCCATTCTGACGGAGGAAGACCGACGAGCGAGAGCAGGTAGTTGGCCAGTCCTATGCTCGGATCGAGGATGATGATCCACATCATGCCGGCGACAGCGGATGGCAACAGGATCGGCGAGATGAACAGTGAGCGCGTGAACCCGGAGAGGCGCTTGGCGTTGAACAAGAGGATCGCGAGATAAATGCCGCCCGCGATCTGCAGTGCGAGGCCGAGGAAATAGAGAGCGAACGTGACGTAGAGACCGTTCCAAAACTCAACGTCGCCGATCAGCTTGCGGTAGTTGTCGAGGCCGACGAAGCGCGTATGACCGGTTGCCGAGAAGGAATGAAAGCCGAGCCAGATCGCATAGCAGAATGGAAAGGCGATCATCGCGAAGGTGAACAGAACGGCCGGCGCGGAGAGTGCCGTGAGCTGCAAAGTCTGCGGATTGAGGCGCGGCGTGTCCCCACCGGTGATCTGCGCCGACGTGGATCGCGAAAGGGAAGCCATGGGTGCTCCGGAGGAAGGCACGGTCGGGATCGCGCCGAGGACGCGATGTGAAATGCCGTACTAGGCGTCACTGACGACCACGGCAGGCGCCGGCCGACGCGACCGGCGCGCCATGCGCGCGCATTCCTGCGAGACAGGTGAGTTCCATTTGCGCCTCCCTAGGCGTGTTCCTTCGCACTTGACAGCATGCGGTTTTGATGTAACCGGTTTACTTATCAATCTGCCATACGTCAACAGTTGCCCGAAAATTTGGGATATTATTAGCCTTCTACGATATGTAAACGTTACATATATCAATAGAAGCAAGGCACGGAAGTAAGGACGAAGCTGCAGAGCGGCAAGAGCTGGAAAGGCCTGTCGCACAGATGCCGGATACACACCGCCTGCATCTGAAGAAGAATGATGAGGAGGAAACGATGACCAGAACTTCACGGCGCATTGCCATCGCGTCTGCGTTCGTCATGCTTGCAGGGCTGATGCCCGCGCATGCCGCCGACTACAACTGGAAACGAAACCAGGGCACCACCGTCCGCTTCTTCGTGAACAACAACTCGCTCGGCGTCGCGCTGG